>NZ_JBEOZU010000029.1:0-108055 GCF_040298185.1 Streptomyces sp. NPDC001634
GTTACATTCCGAACCCGGAAGCTAAGCCTCACAGCGCCGATGGTACTGCAGGGGGGACCCTGTGGGAGAGTAGGACACCGCCGAACAATTCTTGAGAAGAAGCCCCAACTCCCGGTGATTATCGGCGAGTTGGGGCTTTTTCGCGTTCGTTGCCGCTCGGACATGGTCACGACAGCAGGATGTCAGGGTCCTGTCACGGACCGGAGTCAGCGTTGTGCTCCATGGTCCTCACACGCACAGCGCGCACACAGCGCAGCAGCAGTGGACGCAGCAGAAACCGACGGCTCGCCGTCACCGTGATCGCGAGCACCGCCGTGCTCGCCACCGGAGCGGCCTTCACCCTCGCCGCCGGCAGCCAGGGCACCGCGGGGCCGAAGGGTGACGGAACCGCCATCACCCCCGTCGGCTACAAGGTCACCCCGGCCGGCAAGCAGGCCCAGCTCGGAGACCTCCCCCTCAACGCCGTTCTCTCGCCCGACAAGAGCATGCTCCTGGTGAGTAACGCCGGTCAGGGCACCCAGTCCCTCCAGCTGGTCGACGCCAAGGACTCGAAGGTCGTCCAGACCATCTCGTATCCGAGCCCGCAGGCCATCTTCACCGGCCTTGCCTTCAGCCCCGATGGCAAGCGCGCCTACGCCAGCGGCGGCGGGCGCGAAATCATCCACACCTATGACGTGCGGGGCGGGCGGCTCACCGAGACCAGCCCCATCAAGCTGCCGACCAAGAACCCGCAGGGCCAGCCCCTGAACATGTATCCGGCTGGGATCGCCGTGACCCCGGACGGGAAGCGGCTCGTCGTCGCCGACCGGCTCGCGGACGCCGCGACCGTCGTGAACCTGGCCGACGGGTCGATGTCGACCGTGGCCGTCGGGCACGCCCCGTACGGTGTAGTCCTCACGGATGGCGGTAAGACCGCCTACGTCACCAACCAGGGTGGCAACACGGTCAGCGTCCTCGACATCAGCAGGTCGGCCCCTGTCCGGCGGACCGCCATCAAGGTCGGGACCCACCCCAACGCCGTCATCGCCGACCCCGCGCAGAAGACCCTGTACGTCGCCAACGGCGACAGCGACCAGGTCAGCGTCATCGATGCGAAGACGCGGCAGGTCACCCGCACGATCGGGCTGTCTCCCTACCGGCACGCCCCTGTCGGCAGCAACCCCGACGCCCTCACGCTCTCCGAGGACGGGCGCCGGCTCTACGTCGCCAACTCCGGCAACAACGACATCGCCGTCGTCGGCCTGAACAGCGGGGCGACGGACGGGCTCATCCCCACCGCCTGGTACCCGACCTCCGTCATCGCCCAGGGCGGCAAGCTGTATGTCACCAACGCCAAGGGGCTCGGTGCCGGACCCAACAACGGTCCGGGTCACCCGAATCCCACCTCCACCGCGCCCCAGTCGCCCGACCAGTACTCGGGCTCGATGATCAAGGGCACCCTGTCGACCATCGGTCTCGACGGCGGGGACCGGCAGCTCAAGCTGTGGACGCGGACCGTCGTCGCCAACAACGGGTTCGAGCAGGGGGACAGCCCCCGGGCCACGGGCGCGATCGTGCCCCGGACGGTCGGCGAGAAGTCGCCCATCAAGCACGTCATCTATGTCGTCAAGGAGAACCGGACCTACGACCAGGAGTTCGGCTCCCTGCGCAAGGGCAACGGGGACTCCTCGCTCAACCTCTTCGGTGACGACTCCGTACCCAACGCCCGCGCGCTCCAGCGGCAGTTCGTGACGCTCGACAACTTCTACGCCGACGCCGAGGTGAGCGCGCAGGGCTGGAACTGGACCGTCGCGGCCAACTCCAACCCGTACGCCGAGGAGGGCTGGCCGGCCACCTACTCCGGGCGTAACCACACGTATCCCTCCGAGGGGAACGACCCGGCGATCGCGCCCAACAAGGACCCCGAGCACGCGTACATCTGGCAGCGGCTCGCGGACAAGGGCGTCAGCTTCCGGAACTACGGGTTCTATGCGAGCTCGGATGCGAACGGGAAGACCGTGGCCGCGGACCCCGTGCTCAACGCGCGGACCGACCACGGCTTCAAGGGCTTCGACATGAGCTGCCCCGACGCCGCGAACACCTTCCGCGCCAAGGCCACGACCTGCGGCAGCCCGCGGATCGAGGAGTGGAAGAAGGAGTTCTCCCAGTACGAGAAGAGCGGGAAGCTGCCCTCCTTCGAGATGGTGCGGCTGCCCAACGACCACACCGCCGGGACCATGGCCGGCGCACCGACCCCGAAGGCGTACGTCGCCGACAACGACTGGGCGCTCGGCCAGCTCGTCGACACCGTCTCGCACTCCAAGTACTGGAAGTCGACCGCGATCTTCGTGACCGAGGACGACGCCCAGAACGGTCCCGACCACGTGGACGCGCACCGGACGGTCTCGCAGGTCATCAGCCCGTACACGCGGACCGGACGGATCGACTCGACGTTCTACTCCACCGCGTCGATGGTGCGCACGATCGAGCTGCTGCTCGGCATCCAGCCGATGACGCAGTTCGACGCGTACGCCACCCCGATGGTGAACTCCTTCACGGCTCGGCCCAACGCGGCCGCGTACAAGGCCATCAAGCCGTCCACCGATCTGACCGCGGTGAACTCGGCCCATTCGCCGATGGCGGGCGTCTCCGCGAAGCAGAACCTCACCAAGGAGGACCAGATCGACGAGCGGACCTTCAACGAGGCGATCTGGAAGAGCGTGCGCGGGGCGGACTCCGTGATGCCGGAGCCGAAGCACACCCTGTACGCGGCCGCGCCGAAGGACCAGGCGAAGAAGGAGGATGACGACGCCTGATCATCGCCGGCGACGACCCACGATGACCGAGGTCGGCTGACCGCGCTCGGGTGCGGCCCCGCGAAAATGGGGCCGCACCTGTCGCGTCCCGCGGTTACCGTGGCCGCATGCATATCGACATCCGGCCCATACGCCCCGACGATTGGCCCGCGGTGAAGGAGCTGAGGCTCGCCGCGCTCCAGGACCCGGTGGCGCACCTCGCCTTTCTGGAGACCTACGAGGAGGCCCTCGCCAAGCCGGACTCCTTCTGGCAGGAGCGGGCGGAGGGGGGCGCCGAGGGAGCGGTCGGCGCGCAGCAGATCATCGCCGAGGCCCCGGACGGGACCTGGTGCGGCACCCTGACCGTGCTGGTCGAGGAGCCCGGGACGACGGACTGGGCCGGTTTTCCGGTGGAGCGGAAGCAGGGGCACGTCGTCGGCGTGTTCGTACGCCCGGAGCACCGGGGAACCGGGCTGACCAAGGCGCTGTTCGACGCCGGCCTGGAGTGGGCCTGGGGGCGCGGTGCCGAGCGGGTGCGGCTCATCGTGCACGAGGACAACGCGCGGGCCAAGTCCTTCTACGGCAAGGTCGGGTTCGTGGAGAGCGGGGTCACCGTGCCGCTGACGGGGCACTCGGGAGATTCCGAGCTGGAGATGGTGATCGAGCGGGCCTGACGGGCCGAACGGGCGCTACACCGGCAGTTCGAACTGTGGCCAGCGGGCCCGGGCCTGTTCGCGGGAGCGGAGCAGGGCCAGCGTCGGCAGGCCGCGGTCCGCTCCCGTGGAGAGCAGCTCCGGGAACTGGGGAAGCGGAGCCACGGCCGCCACGTCGTCGAGGACGAGGGTGAGTGGTGGGTCGAGGCGACCGGAGGATGACCGTTCGGCCATGCGCCGGCCGCGCTCGACCACGCTGGAGGCGAGGGCCGTCAGCAGCGGCATTGCACCAGGATGCTGCCGGGGGTCCTCGATGGATTCACCCACTACATAAAGCGTGCCCCCTTCATTCACGAAGGAATCCAAGGCGAGGCTGTCATTTCGGTTGGATGTGCATGCCTCGCGGATATTGACCGTGAAGAGGGAGGACAGGGCGCGTGCGGTCAACTCCTGGGCCATGTCCCTGCGTTCGGGGTGCGAGGTGAGCGCGGCCTCCAGTTCGCCGGCCGTGCCGGACGACGCCTTGGGGTTCGTCCGCAGCGCTCGTACCGCCTCCTGGACCTGGGTGCCCTGGGCCCAGCGGTGGATGTGCCGGATGGTGCGGCCCTCCACGGCGGCGGCGTGCAGATAGCTCCGCAGGAGCGTTTCCGCGGTGTCGGCGACCGCCTGGTCGATACGGGCCGTGGGGCGGACCGGGGCGAGCAGCGCGATGGCGCGGGCCGCGGCGGTCGCCTTGTCCTCGCAGCCCGCGGAGGGGGACCAGTGCAGCCGGGCCGGGGTGTCGCACAGGTGGGAGGGGTCGTAGAGGAGGACGGGGCCGAGTTTGCCACGGGCGTCCTTGGTCTCGGACCACAGGGCGGGGCCAGAGGTGATGACGAGCGCCGGGCCCTCCGCGTCGCGTACGGCCTGGGCGGCGACGGGGTGACGGGTGTCGGGCGTCCCGAGGACGACGGACGGCGGTGTCCGCGTGGCGGAGGGCGGAGCGGCGGAAACGGTCTGCTCGGCGCCCACGCCGATCTGCTGGGTGGCGGCCATCTGCTCAACCGTGGCCGTGAGAGCAACGGGTTCGCCCGTGAGGTGAACCGGCTCGGGCGTGACGGGGACGGGTGCGGGCGTGAGAGGAGCCGGCTCGGGGGTCGGCTGCTCCGCCACAGGCTGCTCCGCCGTACGGTGCTCGGCCCCTGCGGGCCGGGGAGCGGGAACAGCGGTCGAGGAGGCGTTCTGCCGCCGCGCCCGTACCGCCTTCCATCGCGCCACCGTGCCGATCACGAACACGGTCAGCACGAACAGCACCATCAGTTCGCCTATGAACAGGCCCCAGAACAGCCCGTATCCGGACAACTGGCCGGGAGGCGTGTCCGGCCAGGCGCCCGTGATGTCGTGCGGCTGGGTGATCAGATGGCGCATGGCCACGGGCGTACGGGTGAACCGGACGCCGTGCGGCCAGGCGCCCCGCGCGAACCAGCCCGCGACGCCGGTGGCCGTCCACACCATCAGCGTCACACCGAGCAGGAAGGCGATCACACCCACCAGCAGGCCGTCGGGGATGCCTCCCTGGCCGTCCCGCTGCTCCTTGCCTGGTCTCATCGAGGCCCCATGTCCTATGCCACCGTCGACTCGGACGAATCGTCCACGTCGCTCAGCCGCTGTTCCACGAACGCCGCCGCCCGCTCCTCCGCCTCCAGCTCCGCGGCGCGCAGCGCGTCGTCCGTCAGGTCGTCCGACGACTCCGTCATCGCACGGTCGGTGAAGACGAGCGGCCGTTCCATCTCCGTGACCAGGTGCTTGACCACCTGGACGTTGCCGTTGACGTCCCACACCGCGATGCCGGGCGTCAGGGTCGGGATGATCTCCACGGCCCACCTCGGCAGACCCAGCACCCGGCCGGTCGCCCGTGCCTCGTCCGCCTTTTGGGCATAAATGGTCCTCGTCGACGCCATCTTCAGGATCGCGGCAGCCTCCTTGGCCGCCGCCCCGTCCACGACGTCGCTCAGGTGGTGCACGACCGCCACGAAGGACAGACCGAGCCGTCGGCCGAACTTCAGCAGCCGCTGGAACAGCTGAGCCACGAAGGGGCTGTTGATGATGTGCCAGGCCTCCTCGACCAGGAAGATGCGCTTCTTCCGGTCGGGGCGGATCCAGGTGTGCTCAAGCCATACTCCGACGATCGCCATCAGGATGGGCATGGCGATCGAGTTGCGGTCGATGTGGGACAGGTCGAACACGATCAGCGGGGCGTCGAGGTCGATGCCGACCGTTGTGGGCCCGTCGAACATGCCCCTGAGGTCACCGTCGACCAGACGGTCCAGGACCAGTGCCACGTCCAGGCCCCAGGCCCGTACGTCGTCCAGGGCGACGTTCATCGCCTCGGCCGACTCCGGTTCGGGGTGCCGCAGTTGCTCGACGATGTCGGTGAGTACCGGCTGGCGCTGGACGATCGTCTCGTTGACGTATGCGTGCGCGACCTTCAGGGCGAAGCCGGCTCGCTCGTCCAGGCCGTGCCCCATCGCGACCTCGATGATCGTGCGGAGCAGCGCGAGCTGGCCCGTCGTAGTGATCGCCGGGTCGAGCGGGTTGAGCCGGATGCCGTGGTCCAGGGCGGCCGTCGGGTCGAGCCGGATGGGTGTTATCCCCAGCTCCTCCGCGATGAGGTTCCACTCGCCGACCCCGTCCTCACCCTGCGCGTCCAGGACCACGACCTGCCGGTCGCGGAACCGCAGCTGGCGCAGGACATACGTCTTCTCCAGCGCCGACTTGCCGTTGCCGGACTCGCCGAGGACGAGCCAGTGCGGCGCCGGGAGCTGCTGGCCGTACAGCTGGAAGGGGTCGTAGATGTAGCCCTTCCCGGAGTAGACCTCGCGGCCGATGATGACGCCGGAGTCGCCGAGGCCGGGTGCGGCCGTCGGCAGATAGACGGCCTGGGCCTGGCCCGTGGAGGTGCGGACGGGCAGCCGGGTCGTCTCGACCTTGCCGAAGAGGAAGGACGTGAAGGCGTCGGTCAGGACGGACAACGGATCCCGCATCAGGGCATTACCTCCGAATGCCGGTGGCGAAGGGGAGCGTGTTGACGAAGGCCCGGTGGTGCTCGCGGTCGCACCACTCCAGCTTCAGATAGGACTTGCCGGCCGAGGCACGGATGGTCCGCTTGTCGCGGGCGAGGGCTTCCGGCGAACGGGCGGAGACGGTGATGTAGCCGACCAGGTTGACGCCCGCGGCGCCGCTCGCGAGGTCCTCGCCGCGCTGGTCGAGGCGGGAGTGGGCGGCGATGTCACGGGGGTCGACGGTGCGGTTCATCTTGGCGGCGCGGCTGGCCTCGGCCTCGTCGTTCGTCTTCTCGGTCAGCATCCGCTCGATGGCGACCTCGGTGGGTTCGAGGTCCATGGTGACGGCGACCGTACGGATGACGTCCGGGGTGTGGACGAGCAGCGGGGCCAGGAAGTTCACGCCGACCGGGGTCATCGGCCACTCCTTGACCCAGGCGGTGGCATGGCACCAGGGCGCGCGTGTCGAGGACTCCCGGGTCTTCGCCTGGAGGTAGGTGGGCTCCATGGCGTCGAGTTCGGCGGGCCAGGCGTTGCGCCTGGTCATCGCCTGGATGTGGTCGATGGGGTGGTCGGGGTCGTACATGGAGTGGATCAGGGAGGCGAGCCGTCCCTGCCCCAGCGGCTGCCGTACGCGGATGTCGGCTTCCTGCAGCCGTGAGCAGATGTCGGTCAGCTCGCGCGCCATGACCACGGCGAGTCCCGCGTCCCGGTCGACCTTCTTGCCGCCCTGCGGCCGCGCGGCGCGCGCCATGGCCTGGGCCTCGGCGGCGAGTTCGCGGTTGAAGTGCATGCAGGCGACGAGGTAGGCGCGGTGCTGCTCGCTGCTCGTGGAGACCATGGACTGCAGCTGGTCGTACGACTGCTGCAGCCAGGCCGGAGAGCGGTCGTTGCCGCGCTGGGACACGTCCTTGGCGTGGGCGTCCGGGTCGGCGGGCAGCGTGCGGGCCAGCATCTGGAGCCGGGTGACGAAGCCGTCGCCGTTCGCGACGTGCTTGAGGAGTGTGCCGAAACGGTCGACGAGGGCCTCCTGGTCCTCGCTGTCGCGCAGTCCGACGCCGGGGCCCTCGATCTCGATGGCGGCGGTGACGGTCCGCCGGTCGGCGTGCAGGAGCACGGCGAGCTCGTCGGGCCCGAAGGGGGCGGCGAGCCAGGTGATGCGGCCGATGCCGGGGGGCGGTCCGATCTCGACCTCGCGCCCGTCGAAACGGGTCCCGGCCTCCATGACCCCCGACCGGTACGTGGTTCCCTGCCGCAGGGTGCGCTTGTAACTGCGGTTGATCTCGAACCACTTGTAGAACGTGCGGTGCTTGTACGGGACGTACACGGCGGCCAGCGCGAGCAGCGGGAAGCCCGTCAGCAGCACGATGCGCAGGGACAGGACGGGGACGAGGAGCCCGCACATCATGCCGAGGAACGCGCCCGCGATGATCAACGCGATCTCGCCGGTCTCGCGGTTGCGGCCGACGATCGCGTTCGGCCGGGCGCGGCCGATCAGATATGTCCGGCGGGGCGTGACCGGATGGGACACGTGGGACTCGGTCGTCAACGCCCTTCACCTCCCCTGCGGTTGGTACTGCTGTTGCGGGTGTTGCTGGCGTGGGGGGTGCTGGTCGGGCTGCTCCGCGGCGGGGGCGCGGCGGAGGGGACAGATCCGCCGCCGCCCGGCGTACGCGTGCTGTGCGCGGCCACACCGCCGGACGCGGGGTTGGCGGGGCGGGGCGGCACGCTGCCGCCGCCTGCTCCGCCGCCGTTGCTGTCGGCGCGCGTGCTGTGGGTCTTGATGCCCTGGGCGACGAGGGTCGCCGGGGAGCTGATGACGGCCGCGGCCTTGCCCTCGGCGCCCTGCATGAGGCGGTTGCTGCGGGAGGCGGCGATCTCGTCGCCGAAGCCGGGCACGAACCGGTAGATCATGGCGCTCGCGAAGATGGCGAGCAGGATGATGGCGAGTCCGGAGACGACGGCCGAGAAGGAGTTGGGGCCGTTGTCGGAGGAGAGCGCGCCGGCGAGCCCCAGGACGATGACGATGACGGGTTTGACGAGGATGACCGCGATCATGATCCCGGCCCAGCGCCGCACGTGTCCCCAGAGGTTCTTGTCGACGAGGCCCGCGTAGACGACGGTGCCGAGGAGGGCGCCGACGTAGAGCAGGGCGGCGCGGATGACGAGCTCCAGCCACAGGACGCCGGCGGCGAGGATCGACACCAGGGACACGACGATCAGCATGATCGGCCCGCCGCCGATGTTGTTGCCCTTGCTCAGGGCGCCGGAGAAGGTGCCGAAGAAGGTGTTCGTCTGGTCGCCGGTGGTCTTTGCGAGGACGTCGGTGACGCCGTCGGTGGCCGAGACGACGGTGTAGAGGATCAGCGGGGTGAAGGCGGAGGCGAGGACGGTCAGCCAGAGGAAGCCTATGGCTTCGGAGAGGGCGGTACCGAGGGGGACGCCGCGCACGGCCCTCTTCGCGACGGCGAGCAGCCACAGGAGGAGGGTGAGGATGGTCGAGGCGGCGAAGACGACGGCGTACTGCTGGAGGAACTTGGGGTTGGTGAAGTCGACGTTCGCGGTCTCCTTGACGGCCGCGGAGAGCTTGTCGATGGTCCAGGAGGCGGCGTCGGCACAGCCCTTGGCGAGGGAGGAGAGGGGGTCGAGGGTGTCGGTGAGGGGGTTGGAGCCGCCGCCGGATCCTCCGGAGGTGTTGCCTTTTTCGCAGTAGTCCTTGGCGGGACCGACGATGAGGTCGCAGTTGCTGCCTGACTGGGACGGCGACGGGGAGGGAGACGGTGCCGCTGTGGCTCGGGTGGCCAGCAGAACGACAGCGGTCTGCACCGCTGTGAGCGTAGCGGTGATCTTGAGGGCGCGGCGTTGGCTACCGGGCATAGGTGAAGCCTCCGAACTCCTCTACGGCCTTGGAGATCTCGTCGGACGTTGAGACCTTGTTGTCGCCGTTCACCGGCGCCGGGCCTTCCTTTTGGGAGAAGCTGTCGACCTTCCAGTCGCCGCCGGACCAGCGCAGCTGGAGCGTCATGGTGAACCAGTCGCTGCTGACCGGGTTGGTCGAGTCCTCGCCTGCCGTGCCGAACACCCCTGTGCACCAGACCTCGACGGTCGCCGTGGTGTTCGAATACTGGGTGGTCTTGGTGCCGATCGGCATCGTGCGCGAGACGTACGTGTGGCCTGCCGTCGGGTTGCCGTTCTCATCCAGCCCGACCTTGTTCAGGAAGTCCTTGCTGTACGCCTGGTTGAACTTGGCCTCGAGCGCGGGCACCTGGGTGGAGACGAACACCTGCTGCAGGATCTCGCTGCGCCGCGCGGGCTTGAGGATGTCGGCCGAAACCAGTACCACCGCATAGTTCGCGGCAGCGGACTGCGCCCCCTGCTGATCATGCGCAAACCCCGCCGGAATCCCCCCCGACTTCGACTCCACCGGCCGCGTCCCCGACGCTGCCGTGGGGGCCGACTGCGCCTTGTTGCCGCCGTCGTCGTTCGAAGAGGAACCGCCTCCACGGTTCGCGAAGGCGATCGCGGCGATCAGGAGGACGACCACCCCGACGACCGTGACCAGGCTTCGTGACGAGGACCGCCCGCGCCGGGCACCCCCGTACACGTCTCCGCCCCGGTCCGGCAGCCGCGTCCGCGTCTGACCGACACCGCCGTACTCTCCCTCGCCCCCGCCGGAGGCACCGTCACCGAGACTCACGCCGCGCACGCCCCCTCGACCTCATCGCCATTCCGTACTTCGTGTGGCAACACGTAGAAGTACGACGGTAGCCGTGCTGGTTCCCGCGCGGGCGCGGTGTGGTGACTCGACATCAGGGAAACGCAACCTCAGCCGGTGGGCGCGACGGACGGGTGGGTCGGAGGAGGGAACCGGGCGCGCCCGGACGGGACTGACGGCGCGCCAGGTGTGGCGTGGCGATCCGGGGCCGGGCCTAGACGGCCATGCCGTACACGATCGTGAACAGCGTGCCGAGTGAGCCGATGATGAAGACGCCGGTCAGGCCCGCGATGATGAGGCCCTTGCCCTGTTCGGCGCTGAACGTGTCGCGCAGGGCCGTCGCGCCGATGCGCTGTTTGGCCGCGCCCCAGATCGCGATCGCCAGGCAGAGCAGGATGGCGACGGCCATCACCACCTCGACCATCACGCGAGCCTCGTTGCCCAGACTGCCGAAGGGACCCCAGTCCGGGGCGATTCCGCCGATGATCGTGTTGATGTCGCCTTTTGCGGCCGCGAGATGCATGTAAGTCACCGCCCCTGGTGGGTAGTTCCGTACCCCCTGCCACGGTCGCAGAGGTCAGGGTCATTCTCGCCGACAATGACGCTGTCGTATGTCGACTTGGCGTCATTGATTGGCGGGTTTCGTACGTATCCCTTGCCTCCGGCCCCCGCGAGACCCTCAGGGGAGACGTGGGGCGGTATACGAAGGGGCGTATGGTCACTCTGTGTATCATGGCAGGTCACGCGGGGCAATGAGGCCGAAGCGGAACCTGTCGTGTGGTTCCGTCGTTAACCCCTCCTGCATCGCGATCACCCGGGTGGGCGTGCGACGCGGCCCGCGCATCCGGCCCGTTCCATACGGGTGTCACCCGTCCGAGCGGAAGGCTATCCCCGGGGTGACGTGAGTAGTGCGGCGGGTGGGGTTGAGTATCCGCGCGCTGCCGGGGAAGCGGGGCCGGACGGTGAACTGTCGTCATGCATACGACTTCGCAGGCGTCCCCGGTCGTCCCGGCGCCCTCCGCCCGGGGGGCCGCCGTAGATGAGCGCTGGTGGGTGGTTTTGGTGCTGTGCACGCCGCTCGCGCCGGCCCTGGGCTGCCTGGACTACGCGTACTCGGCGTTCACGGGTGCCCCGCTGATCTGGGCGGTGGGATATCTGCTCCCGGCGGGCCTGCTGACGCGCGCTTGGCTGCTGCCCAGGACGCGGGCGCACCGGCCCGAGCGCCGGGGTCTCGCCGTCGCGGCCTGCGCGACGGCGTTCCTGTACACGAAGGTTCTGACGCCCGTGGTGTACGCCGTGGCCTTCGTGCTGTGGGTGGCATACGGGAGCGACTGACTCCGCCTCTTCCCCGGAGTCGGCGAACGGGCCGCAGGCGGAAGCCGCGGCCCGTTCCTCCCGGCGTCACTGGCAGAAGGAGTCCCCACGCATCTCCCCCGGCCGGCTCCCCCGTGCCCGGAGGTCAGCCGGTGAAGGCCGCGACTCCCTCCGGGGTCCCCCAGCCGGTCGGGCCGTCGTAGCCCGACTGTGCGGTGCACAGGTAAGTGGGGGAGCAGGTGCCGTTGTTGCCGCTGGTCACGTCGTTCAGTGCCGAGGTGCCGGCCGCGGTGTAGGGGAACTTCGCCGGGTAGGAGCCGCTGGACGGCGTCCCCGCGAGGGCGTACACGCTTGCGATGATCGGGGACGAGGCGCTGGTGCCGCCGAAGGTGTACCAGCCGGCCGTGACGCCGTACGAGTCGTAGACGGAGACGCCGGTCGCCGGGTCGGCGACGGCCGCCACGTCGGAGATGGTCCGCCCGGAGCAGCCGGTGTCGGTCTGCCAGCTCGGCTTCGCGTCGTACGCGGAGCAGCCGGAGCCCGTGCCCTCGGTGCTGCTGGTCTTCCACACGGACTCGGTCCAGCCGCGGGAGGCCGAGGACGATTTCGACAGGGCGGTGCCGCCGACGGCCGTGACGTACTTCGAGGCGGCCGGGTACTCGGCGCCGTAGCCGCTGTCACCGGCGCTGACGGTGATGGCGACGCCGGGGTGGTTGAAGTAGGAGGAGTCGTACGTGGTGTCGGAGGAGGACTCCGAGCCGCCGTAGCTGTTGGAGACGTACTTCGCGCCGAGCGTGACCGCCTCGTTCACCGCCGTGCCGAGGTTGGCCATGGTGGCGGACTTGGCCTCGACGAGCAGGATGTTGCAGTTGGGGCAGATGGCGCTGGCCATGTCGAGGTCGAGGGAGATCTCCTCGGACCAGCCGGAGTCGCTGCGGGGCAGGGAGGTCGTGGAGCCGGTCTGGCTGACCTTCTTGAAGCAGCCGTTGGCGGTGGTGCAGGCCGACAGGCCGTAGTAGGAGCGGTATTTGGCGAGGTCGGACTCGGCGTTCGGGTCGTTGTACGCGTCGACGATCGCGATGGTCTCGCCGGAGCCGTTGGAGGAGGCGGCGGAGGTCAGACCGTAGGCGGACTGGAGGTCGCTGGGCCCGTAGCCGGACGGGGTGGCTGCGTCGGCGGCCTTCGGGGTGATGCCCTCCGCCGTGGACCGTGCCTTCTGGAAGGCGGTGAGGCCGCCGGTGACGCGCAGCGCCTTGCAGGCCATCTCGCCGGCCCTGCCCGGAACGGCACAGGCGCGGGTCCATGTGACCTTCGAGGACGTGGTGTTCGCCGCGGCGTCCGCGTGGACGGCGGTACCGAAACCGGCGAACACGAGGGCGACGGTGGCGGCGGCAGCGGAGCCGACACGGCGCCATCCGCCGCGCGGGGCAGGTCTGTTCGCTCTGTCGGAGGGTGAGGTGCGCAACGTACTGCCTCCTGAGTATGGGGTGACAGGGGCGGTGCGGGTGCCTGCTTCACGCCGGTACGGTGTCCCCGGCGTCGGGCCGAGCGGGCCCGCGGAAGACGATGACTTGTTGAGTACGTGACAACAAGAGTCCTGTGGAATCCCGACCTCCGCCTTACTGAACGAGGCCAGTGCATTACGCGCCGATGGCCGCTCGATGGCCGGTTCCTGGCGGCTGCTTGACCGACTCATAGGTATTGCAAGGGATTTCGGCCGGCCGGCGAACCACCGCTGACGTGGAGGAGACGGGCCTGACAGGTCGGAGACGGGCCGCGACTGGTTGCCGCGGCCCGTCTTCTGAAGGATGCCGCCCGTAAGTCCCCACTTACTTGCCGACGACATCCGTCATGCGCTCGGAGGGAGGATCAGCCGGTGAAGGCGTCCGTCCCCTCCGGGGTGCCCCAGCCGGTCGGGCCGTCGTAGCCGGAGCCGGCGGTGCAGAAGTAGCTCGTGGAGCAGGAGCCGTTGCTGCCGCTGGTCACGTCGTTGAGGGCGGACGTGCCGGCCGCGTTGTACGGGAACTGCGCCGGGTACGAACCGCTGGACGGGGTGCCGGCGAGGGCGTACACACCCGCGATGATCGGCGCCGAGGCGCTGGTGCCGCCGTAGGTCACCCAGCCGGTGCCGTCGCCGTAGGTGTCGTAGACCGAGACGCCGGTCGCCGGGTCGGCGACGGCCGAGACGTCGGCGATCATGCGCTTCGAGCAGCCGGAGTCGGTCTGCCAGGACGGCTTGGCGTCGTACGAGGAGCAGCCGGAACCGGTGCCCTCGGTGCTGCTCGTGTTCCACACCTTCTCGGTCCAGCCGCGGCTGTTGGAGGAGGTGGAGAGCGCGGTGCCGCCGACGGAGGTGACGTACTTCGAGGCGGCCGGGTACTCGGCGCCGTAGCCGTTGTCGCCCGCGCTCACGGTGATCGCGACGCCCGGGTGGTTGAAGTACTTGGAGTCGTAGGTGGTGTCGGAGGAGGACTCCGAGCCGCCGTAGCTGTTGGAGACAAACGTCGCGCCGAGCTTGACGGCCTCGTTCACCGCGGTGCCCAGGTTGGCCATCGAGGACGACTTGGCCTCGACGAGCAGGATGTTGCAGTTCGGGCAGACGGCGCTGGCCATGTCCAGGTCGAGCGAGATCTCACCGGCCCAGCCGCTGTCGGCGGAGGGGAGGGAGGTCGTGGAGCCGGTCTGGCTGACCTTCGTGAAGCAGCCGTTGCCGGACGTGCAGTCCGGGAGGCCGTAGTACGAGCGGTACTGCGCGAGGTCGGACTCGGCGTTCGGGTCGTCGTATGCGTCGACGATCGCGATGGTCTCACCGGAGCCGTTGGAGGAGGCGGCGGAGGTCAGACCGTAGGCGGACTGGAGGTCGCTCGGGCCGTAGCCGGTGGGGGAGTCGGCGGCGGCCTTGGGGGAGATCGCCTTGGGCGTGATGCCGTCCGCCGTGGCCCGCTGCTTCTGGAAGGCCGTGATGCCGCCTGTCACGCGCAGGGCGTTGCAGGCCATCTCGCCCTTCTTCTTGGGCACGGCGCACGACCGGGTCCATGTCACCTTGGTGGAGGTGGACTTGGCGGCGGTCGTCGAGGCCGCGCTCGCATGAGCCGCGGTGCCGAGGCCGGTCAGCACGAGGGCCGCGGTGGCGACGGCGGCCGAGCCGATGCGGCGCCACCTGCCGCGTATGGCCGGTCTGTTGGGGGGTGTCGTACGCAAGGTGCGTTCTCCTGATCCGTGTTGACATGGGGGGATGCGTGCGGGTGCGTCGCCGGTACGGTGTTCCGGCGACGAGGCGGCGGCCCGCGCACGACACTGACTTGTTGAGTACGCGACAAACAAGAGGGTTCGGGATTCCTGACTTCCGCATTGCCGAACCGAGGCGCTCGCCTTACCGGTCAATGGCCGGGGCCTGGCAGTGGCTTGACGCGGCTCACAGAACACGCATGGGATCGAAGGGTCTACGCGCATCTGCCTGCGGCTGTGTGCGAGCGCGCTCCTCCTGCTTTATTTCGCTCATGGCTTATATAAGAGGTGGCTGATACGTTGTGCCCATGCACGCTTTCGATGTGCTCGGAGATCCCGTGCGCCGCAGGATCCTCGAACTGCTCGCGGACGGCGAGATGACGTCCGGGGCGGTCTGCGAGGTCATCACGGCGGAGTTCGGGATATCGCAGCCCGGTGTCTCCCAGCACCTGAAGGTGCTGCGCGAGAACGGCTTCGCGACGGTGCGCCCGGAGGGCACCCGTCGGCTGTACGCGGTGAACTCGGAGCCGTTGAGGGACGTCGACGAGTGGATCGGCCGCTTCCGCCGGCTCTGGGCCCCGCGGCTGGACGCACTGGAGACGGAGCTGGCGCGCGGAAGGCGGCAGCGTCGTGGGGAAGGAGAGAGGGATGGTTGACGGCACCGATGTGACACACGAGATCAATGCGGTACGGCGACAGGTGGGCCGGAGGGTCTTCAAGGAGGGCGAGGCGCGGGCGGTGACCGTCTCGCGGACGTACGACTCGCCTCTCGACGACGTCTGGGACGCGTGTACGAACCCCGAGCGCATCCCGCGCTGGTTCCTGCCCGTCTCGGGGGACCTGCGCGTCGGCGGCCGTTTTCAGCTCGAGGGCAACGCGAGCGGCACGATCGAACGGTGCGACCCGCCCAAGAGCTTCTTGGCGACCTGGGAATACGGCGGTGAGGTCAGCTGGATCGAGCTGCGGCTGACGCCGGTGGCGGAGGAGCGGACGCGGTTCGAACTGGAACACATCGCTCATGTGGACGACGAGCGATGGGCGGAGTTCGGCCCGGGTGCGGTGGGTGTGGGCTGGGACCTGGGCCTGCTGGGTCTGTCCCGGCACCTGGCTTCCGGGGCGTCCGTGGACCCGGCAGAGGGTATGGCCTGGGTGGCGTCCGACGAGGGCCGCCGCTTCGTGACGCTGAGCAGCGAAGCGTGGGGTGCGGCGAACGCGGCGGCGGGTGAGCCGGAGGAGGCCGCGCGAGCGGCGGCGGAGCGGACGACGGCGGCGTACACGGGCGGCTAGGACGCGCCGGCCTCTGGGGGCAGAGCTCGGCACAGAGGAGGACGTTCCCCGGTGGCCAGGGGTTGCTTCTCGTACGTGTGTACGTCAACTTCTCGGGGTAGGGCTTGCCCGGTGAGCCCTGTGCGTCCGAAGGGTGAATCAGCTGTAGGCCGAACGAGGGGCTTGACCTGCGGAAATGGAACCTCATAGAAGAATTTCAGAGTGCTCTCAGGATTTTTCTCACCTTCGTGGGTCACAGTGGAAGGCGATGAACCGCATCACACGCCCCTCTGGCAACCGCCGGCACGCGTTTTTCGGTGCCATCGTGCTGTTGGCCGTCACGTCCTCCTCCGTGGCGGCCGCCGACGGCGGGCCCGGCCCACTGGGCCTGACGGCCCAGGCCGAGGTCAACTCGGCCAGCTCGCGGATCGGCGCGCTCTTCGGCGCGAGCGGCGCCCTGGAGGGCGGCCACTTCTGCACCGGCTCGGTGGTGCACAGCAAGGGCCACAATGTGATCGTCACCGCCGCGCACTGCCTGGGCAGCGGCACCATCTGGTTCGCCCCCGGCTACCGGGACGGCAGGGCGCCGTACGGGATCTGGAAGGTGGCCCAGACCTACGTCGGGGACGCCTGGAGCGGTGGCCAGGACGAGGACAGCGATGTCGCCTTCGCCACACTGGAGTCCATCGGCGGCGTCAACGTCGAGGACATCGTCGGCGGCAACAAGTTTGTGACGGGACGTGAGACCGGCGCCACCGCCGTCACGGTCACGGGATACCCCGACTCCCAGGAAGCCCCGATCATCTGCACGAACAAGCCGACCGCGCACAGCCGTACCCAGCAGCGCATCGACTGCCCCAGTTTCACCAGCGGTACGAGCGGCAGCCCCTGGGTGAACGGCGACGACGAGGTCGTGGGCATCCTGGGAGGCCATGAACAGGGCGGCGACACCCCGGACATCTCCTACAGCGTCGTCCTGGGCGGCGAGGCCTCGAAGCTGTACCGGTCCGCCTCGGGCCAGTAACCGCGGCCCTCGTCGGGCCCTTTGGGCTCAGCCGCGCCCCATTGCCCCTGTGGTGGCCGATCTTGTGCGTTCCTGACGGCCGGACCAGGACCTTCCCGGGTCCGTAGACTCTTCGCGCCCCTACACTGACCCTCGGCGTACTCCCGGGCGGCGAGGGGCGGTTGACGGTGCGTAAGGCGGGGATCTGGGCGACCGTTGCCGTCGGTGCCGCGCTGAGCTTCGTGATGCTGCTGGTCGTCGGGGTCTACATGGCCGCCGGGAACCTCATGAACGGCATCGGCGGGACCGTCGGGCTCGCCAAGAACGCCGTCCCCGCAGCGTATGCGTCGATCGTGCAGAAGTGGGGCAACCTGTGCAGCGCGATCAACCCCGCGCTGCTCGCCGCCCAGCTCTACCAGGAGAGCGGCTTCAACCCGAACGCCAAGAGCCCCGCGAAGGCAGAGGGGATAGCGCAGTTCATCCCCGGCACCTGGGCCATCCATGGCATCGACGGCAATGGCGACGGGGTCGCCGACGTCTGGGACCCCCGCGACGCGATCCCGTCGGCCGCCTCGTACGACTGCAAGCTCGCCTCCTACGTCAAGACCGTGCCGGGCAACCCGACGGACAACATGCTCGCCGCCTACAACGCGGGAGCCGACGCGGTCATCCGGAACGGGGGCGTGCCGCCGTACAAGGAGACCCAGAACTATGTGAAGACGATCACGACCCTGGAGAAGAGCTTCGCCGCGCCCGTGCAGCGGGTCGACCCGTCGAAGCAGGCGGCCGGGGCGATCTACTACGCGCAGAAGAAGCTCGGCACCCCCTATCTGTGGGGCGGCGACGGCACCGCCGACCAGGGCGGTCGCTTCGACTGCTCAGGGCTGACCAAGGCCGCGTACGAGAGCGTGGGCATCACGCTGCCGCGTGTCGCCAACGACCAGTACAACGCCGGACCGCACCCGAAACGGGATGAACTCCTCCCGGGCGACCTGGTGTTCTTCTCGAACGACCCGACCGATTCCCGCGCCATCCATCACGTCGGGATCTACGTCGGCGGCGGCTACATGATCGACGCGCCCAGGACGGGTGCCGTGATCCGGTTCGACCCGATCGACACCCGTGACTACTTCGGTGCGACGCGTGTCACCGAAGATGGCGCGAAAGCGCTGCCCACTTCGGTGTGAATCGGGTTGTGAACGGCGCACGCAAGGGCGCGCGCTGGCCGGAACTCTCCGTTAAACGCGCCCTCTGAGCTGCGAAGACGAGTCTCTCTTCGATAACGTCTGCGTGATCATTCGGTGGAGTGTGGAACGTAGACAAGAGGACTGTGCGTTCCTTCTGACGTAGAGCGTTGACGTACGGCAGCGGCGTGACGTGGAGCGGATCTACAGCCACGGGGGTGGTGAAGCGGCGCGCGCACGGGTGCGTCCGCAACGGGACAGACGACGAAGGGGCCGCGCACGATGGCTGGACTCGCCGAATCCGGGTCGAACCCCGACGTCGATCTCCTTTATGACATCAATGGCCTGGCCAAGGATGCGCCGCACTGGTTCGACCGCCTCATGGAGTTCGTCGGCGAGTACGGCCTGCTGCTCGCCATGGTTCTGCTCGTCCTGTGGTGCTGGTGGAGTGTGCGCCGACGGGGCGGCGAGGACGCGGCGTCCTCCGTGGCCGCGCTCATCTGGGCCCCGCTGGCCGCCGGACTCGCCGTGCTGGTGAACGTGCCGATCCGGGGATTCGTGCAGCGCCCGCGTCCGTTCGTCGACCACCAGGGCCTCGACGTCCTCGTCACCGGCAAGTCCGACTACTCCTTCGTCAGCGACCACGCCACGCTCACGATGGCCATGGCGGTCGGACTCTTCGTCGCCAGCCGGAAGTTCGGGCTCATCGGCCTCGGACTCGCCCTCTTCGAAGGTTTCTGCCGCGTCTACATGGGCGTGCACTACCCGACGGACGTCGTCGGCGGCTTCGCCCTCGGCACGGCCGTCGCCCTGCTGCTCTCCCCGCTCGCCACGGCGCTGCTCACCCCGCTCACCAAGGCGATCGAGCGCTCGCCGCGCGCCGGTTGGCTGATCCGGGCACGCGGGGCGCGTACCCCGGACGCCGTGCTTCCGGGGGCGCGGACGGAGTCGGCGGCTCAGGAGCGGGATCTGGCGGCGTGAGCCTGCCGGTGGCTACAGCGACTGCGGGAACGTGAAGAACCCGTCGGGGTCGTACTGGTGCTTCAGCTGCGTCAGCCGGCCCGCCGCATCCCCGTAGTACGCCTTCCGCCAGTTCGTCAGGTTCGGGTCCGTGTAGTTCTGGTACGCGGCCCCGGACGCGTAGCTGCGCATGGACGCGTGTGCGGACGTCAGCCAGGACTGGGCCGTCGTGCCGGACGCGCCCGCGCGCCAGCTCGCGATGTACTGCGCCAGCATGCGCGAACGGCGGTGGACGAACGCCGTCGCCGTCGGCGAGACCCGGTTGACCGCACCGCCCAGCGCGGTGAACGCGACGCTGCCGGCGCCGCCCCGCACCTGCGCCACCTGGTTCAGGATCGTCTGGATGCCGGCCGCGGGGATCGAGCGGTCGAAGAAGTCCGAGCGGGCCGCGTACGTCTCGCGGCCGAGGGCGCCCTGCGGGGAGCGGCCCGGCGTCGAGCCCGGCAGATGGCACTGGGCGGCGGTGGGGAAGGACGAGCAGCCCGCGTACGCCTCCATCGCGCCCTCGTACGAATGCCGCTTGAGTGAGACGCTGCGCGCCGGGGAGCCGACCTTCTCGGCCAGTCGGTCGACGGCGTTCTGGAGTTCGCCGTACGTGCCGAGCGAGAACGCGGCGACGGAGACGGTGGGCGAGCCGCCGTTCTCGAGGTGGCAGGAGGACCAGATCTCGTCGGGCTGGGACGGGCCCCACTCCTGCCACGCCTTGAGCACGGCCGCGGCCTTCGACCACGGCCAGGTCACGTACGCGGACACGGCCTGCGGCGCTGGGTGCGTCTTGAAGCGCAGCTCGGTGACGACGCCGAAGTTGCCGTTGCCCGCGCCGCGCAGGGCCCAGAAGAGGTCCTTGTTCTGGGTGGCGTTCGCGACGAGTTGCTTGCCGTCCGCGGTGATGAGGGTGGCCTGCGTGAGGCTGTCGCAGGTCAGTCCGTACGCCCGGGAGACCACGCCGTGGCCGCCGCCGAGGGTGAGACCGGAGACGCCGACGCTGGGGCAGGAACCGGCGGGTATCGTCACGCCCTTCGCGGTGAGCGTGCGGTAGACGTCGATCAGCTTGGACCCGGCACCGATGACGGCTTCGCCCGCGCTCGCGCGGATGGTGTTCAGCTTGCTCACGTCGAGGATCAGCCGGCCGTTCCCGGAGGACCAACCGGCGTAGGAGTGACCGCCGTTGCGTATCGCGACCTTGATGTTGTGGGCATGGGCGTACGACAGCACGCTGCGGATGTCGTCGGAGTGCGCCACGTACGCCACCGCCGCGGGCGTCAGGGAGTCGTAGCGGGTGTTGTAGAGCTGGTGCGCGGTGGCCCAGGCACGGTCGCCGGGGCGGACCAGGATGCCGTCCAGGTCCTTGGCCAGGGCGGTCCAGTTGGCGGCGGCACGGGTGCTGGTGGTGCTCGTACGTATGGATGTGTCGGCGGCGGTTGAGCCGCTCGCGGCGCTGGTGCACGCGGTGGTGACCGTCGTCGCGAGCGCGGCGGTGGCTCCGCCGATGAACGTACGCCGTTGCATGTGCGCCTCCCTTGGGTTTCGTGGAACGAGACGGAGCCTCGTGGCGGGAGGTTCCGCAAGGGAATGCCACAGAATCGCTACAGCGTGCGGGTGTACGGCTGTCCGGCCGAGTGCTCCTGCGCGTCCGCCCTCGCCAGGCTGCGGGCTCTGCGCGCCGGTCCCCGCCAGCCGCAGATGCATCTGGCCACACAGAAACGGCCCTGTTCGACCGTCGTGGTGCGGTGTTCTTCCGGAATGGTGGGGGTGCCTTGCTGCTCCACCCCGACAAGGTTACCCAGGGCAAGTGAGTTGCCATGCCATGCGCGTGACGGGTCCTCCGACCCGTCGTTAACCGGAACGACAGGAGGGACACCGGGACGGACCGGCTGGGGGTAGGCAGGCGATGGTGGTGCGGCAGCACGGTCGGGTGGGTGCGGCGGTCTTCGCGACGATGGGACTCCTGGTCGGTGGCTCCTCGGTCTCCGGGTGCGCGGGCGGCGGTGCGGCGGCCGAGGACGCGCGTTCCGGTACGGGCGCGGTCGAGGCGCTGCACCGGGCAGCGGCGGCTCTGGAGCGGGCCGGCAGCTCCAAGGCCCGTACGTCGATGGAGATGGCCACCGGCGGCACCCGGGTCACCATCCGCGGCGAGGGCGTCTACGACTACCGCGACCGGCTCGGCCGGCTGAGGGTGACTCTGCCGCGGGACCCCGCAGGCGCCGAGGAGCACCGCCCCATCACCGAACTGCTCGCCCCCGGCGCCCTGTTCATGAAGAACCGGGGTGCCGGGGTGCCCGCGGACAAGTGGGTGCGGGTCGACACGACCACGCTGTCCGACGGCAACCTCGTCACCGGCGGCGTCACCGACCCTTACGCGGCGGCCGAGTTGCTGCGCGGGGTCCGGAAGGCGACATACGTGGGGCGGACCGAGGTCGCCGGGACGCCCGTGCGGCACTACCGCGGGGTGGCCGACATCGCGCTCGCCGCGCGGAGCGCTTCCGCCGGGACGAAGGAGTCCCTGCGGGCGGCGGCGAAAGGGTTCGCCACGGCCGACGTCCCGTTCGACGCCTACCTCGACGACCAGGGGCGCATCCGGAAGATCCGCCACCGGTTCAGCTTCGTCAACGGCCTGCAGAAGACGACGGTCGCCGTGGCCTCGACGACCTTGCTGTACGACTTCGGGGCCCCCGCCGACGTACGGCTGCCGAAGCCCAAGGACATCTACGCCGGGAAGATCGCGGAGCAGTGAGCGGAGCTGTGCGCGCAGGAGCGGGCGGAGCGGCGGCGCGCACCCGGAGATGGCCGGGAATGATCGGCGCCGAGGGGGCCGGAGAGCCCGCAGGCGTACCGGAGTGGCGCGGCTGAGGGGCTGGAAATGGTCCGTCCGTGCCATGCGCGGTGTGTAGGCCGCTCCCTACTCTAGGAAGTCGGTGACGGCAGAAAGAGGTGATGCACGTGGCTCCGGTCGGCGGTACGGCAGTTCAGGACCACGTGGCCCTCGCCGAGATCGAGCTGTGCGGTGACCTGATGATCGCGGCCTCGGCCGCGCACGAGGACCGGCTCAGTCTTGAGAGCATCGACGAGGTGCTGAAGGTGGCCGAAGAGCGGGATGCCTCCGGCGACTGAGCCGGGTGCCCGTCGTATGGCTGATCCCGGGGGCCCGTGGCATCGGGCGCACAGCGGCGGCGTCAGGTGCGCAGCAGGCGGCCGATGGCCTTTGTGGCCTCCTCCACCTTCGCGTCGATCTCCGACCCGCCCTTGAGCGCGGCGTCCGCGACGCAGTGGCGCAGGTGTTCCTCCAGGAGCTGGAGCGCGAAGGACTGCAGGGCCTTCGTCGAGGCGGAGACCTGCGTGAGTATGTCGATGCAGTACACGTCCTCGTCGACCATCCGCTGCAGACCGCGGATCTGGCCCTCGATACGGCGCAGCCGCTTGAGGTGCTCGTCCTTCTGCTTGTGATAGCCGTGGATGCCGCGGTCGTGATCGGTCACCACGGTCCCGGTGCCCTCGGAGGGCGCCCCCGCGCCGGCCTCGGTGGTCGTCATCGCGTCCTCCTGTTGACGGTTGCCCGGGGTTACGGTTTTGGACAGATGGCCCGCGGATGCGGATCGTGCACATCCCGATACGGACATATACCCCTGGTGGGTATATGGTAACGAACTTTGCTGGGTATACGGCCCTTGGCCAGAGCCTCGGCCGCCCCCGCACCGCCCCCGTGACGACCACTGTGTCCGATGGGCGAAACTGGAGGACGGCCCCTTAGCTGTGGCCGGATGATGCGCTTAGCATCAGCCTGACTGAAACCGAAGGATCCTGAGGACCCCACGTGCGCTTTCGTCTGACCCCCAGGGAGACGAGCTTTTATGACATGTTTGCCGCATCCGCGGACAACATCGTCACGGGCTCGAAACTCCTGATGGAACTGCTCGGGGCGGACGCCTCCGGCCGGGCCGAGATCGCAGAGCGTATGCGGGCCGCGGAACACGCCGGTGACGACGCCACGCACGCGATCTTCCACCAGTTGAACTCCTCGTTCATCACGCCGTTCGACCGCGAGGACATCTACTCCCTCGCATCGTCCCTCGACGACATCATGGACTTCATGGAGGAGGCCGTCGACCTGGTCGTCCTCTACAACATCGAGGAACTGCCGAAGGGCGTCGAGCAGCAGATCGAGGTACTGGCGCGGGCGGCTGAGCTGACGGCCGAGGCGATGCCGAACCTCCGCACGATGGAGAACCTCACCGAGTACTGGATCGAGGTGAACCGTCTGGAGAACCAGGCGGACCAGATCCACCGGAAGCTGCTCGCTCACCTGTTCAACGGCAAGTACGACGCGATCGAGGTCCTGAAGCTCAAGCAGATCGTGGATGTGCTGGAGGAGGCGGCGGACGCCTTCGAGCACGTGGCCAATACCGTGGAGACCATCGCGGTCAAGGAGTCCTGAGGCGTCCATGGACACCTTTGCCCTGGTCCTGACCATCCTGGTCGCACTCCTCTTCACCTATACGAACGGCTTCCACGACTCGGCGAACGCGATCGCCACATCGGTGTCGACGCGTGCGCTGACGCCGCGGGCGGCGCTGGCGATGGCGGCGGTGATGAACCTCGCCGGTGCGTTCTTCGGGGTCGGGGTGGCCAAGACGGTCAGTGAGGGCCTGATCCAGACGCCCGAGGGCGGTAAGGGGATGGGAATCCTCTTCGCGGCGCTCGTCGGTGCCATCACCTGGAACCTGATCACGTGGTACCACGGCCTGCCGTCGTCCTCGTCCCACGCGCTGTTCGGCGGCATGGTGGGTGCGGCGCTGGCCGGCGGTACGAGGGTGTACTGGAACGGGGTCCTGGACAAGATCATCACCCCGATGTTCCTGTCGCCCGTGGTGGGCCTGATCGTCGGCTATCTGGTGATGATGGTGATCATGTGGGTCTTCCGCCGGGCGAACCCGCACAAGGCGAAGCGGGGTTTCCGGATAGCGCAGACGGTGTCGGCGGCCGGGATGGCGCTCGGGCACGGTCTGCAGGACGCGCAGAAGACGATGGGTGTCGTGACGATGGCGCTGGTCATCGCGGACGTCCAGAAGTACGGGGACCCGATCCCGGTGTGGGTGAAGATCATCTGCGCGGTGATGCTGTCGCTGGGGACCTACGCCGGTGGGTGGCGCATCATGCGGACGATGGGCCGCAAGATCATTGAACTGGATCCGCCGCAGGGCTTCGCGGCGGAGACGACCGGTGCGTCGATCATGTTCGCGACGGCGTTCCTGTTCAAGGCCCCGATCTCCACGACGCACGTCATCACGTCGGCGATCATGGGTGTGGGGGCGACCAAGCGGGTGAACGCCGTGCGGTGGGGTGTCGCGAAGAACATCGTGCTCGGCTGGTTCATCACGATGCCGGCGGCGGCGATCGTGGCGGCGTGCGGGTTCTGGCTGATCGACCTGGCGTTCCTGTAAATCGCCGGTGGCCGGGGGCCGAGTAAATCGCCGGTGGCCGGGGTGCCGAGTAAGTCGCCGGTGGCCGGGAGCCGAGGAGGACTTCCATCGCCCCGCCCCCACGCGTCCCATCTCCTCCGGGGTCCGCCCCTTCACCCCCGGGACGGGGCGCGGTTACGCCCCCTGGACGCTTCCTGGGGCTGCGCCCCGCGGGACCCCCGCCTGGGACTGCGTCGCCCTCAGATCGCCGTCTGGACGGTTTCGCGTCGGTTCCTGTCGGGGGTTGTGCTCTCGCGATTCATCGCGGGGCTGTGCGCTGGACCGGCCGGGGGTTGCGGCTCTGGGGCCCTGCTGGGGGCTGTGCCCTCTCCGCCGCCGGGCTGTGTCGGCCTCAGGCAGTCGCCTGGATGGTTTCGCGTCGGTTCCTGTCGGGGGTCGTGCCCTGGCGAGCCGTCTCTGTGCAGTGCCCCAGCTCCGGCCGGGGGCTGCGCTCCCGGAGCGTGCCTCGGGGCTGTGCCCTGGCTTTCCTGCCGGGGAGTGCGTCGCCCTTCACGACCTCTGCGTGGCGGGCCGAAACCCAGCTCCGGCCGTGGGTTGCGGCTCTGGGGCCCTGCTGGGGGCTGTGCCCTCTCCACCGCGGGCTGTGTCGCCCTCAGGCAGTCGTCTCGTTGGTTTCGCGTCGTTCCTGTCGGGGGTCGTGCTCTCGCCATCCGTCCCGGGCTGTGCCCCAGCTCCGGCCGGGGGCTGCGGCTCTGGGGCCCTGCTCGGGGTTGTGCCCATTCCCCCTGGGGGCTGCGTCGCCATCAGGCAGTCGCCCGGACGGTTCGCCGCGGTTCCTGCCGAGGGTCGTGCTCTCGCGATTCATCGCTGGGCTGCGCCCCGGACCGGCCGGGGGCTGCAGCCCTGGGACCCTGATCGGGGTTGTGTCCGCTTCCCCCGCCGGGGGCTGCCTCCCCCGGGTCTCGCCCTCACCCCGGACCCCCGCCGGGACCACGCCCCCGACTCGAGGTTCCGCCTCAAGTCGTGAGGCGTCCCGCTGGAGTGGAGGTCTTCGAGATGCGGTTGTCGGCCTTGGGACAAGACTGGAGCTATGACTACCAAGGCACTCCTCGAAGGCGGGCCGGAGGATCTGGCGGGCAAGCTCGTGCCGGTCGTTCCTCCGGGACAAGAGCTGAAGATTCCGCACCGCGGCGGATACGAGCACTACAAGGTCACGTCGCGCCACGAGGACACCCAGGAGGGTCGGGTGAACGTCTACCAGTGGTGGGAACGGACAGAAGTCGCCGAATAGGCCGGGACGCGAACGGGCCCGCCCCCGGGAGCCAGGGGCGGGCCCTCTTCTACCTCGCGGTGGCACCGCCATGCAGCACCGCGAGGGGTCTTCGGCTACAGCCGATCAGCCGAAGCGGCCGGAGATGTAGTCCTCCGTCGCCTGGACCGACGGGTTGGAGAAGATCCGCTCCGTCTCGTCGATCTCGATCAGCTTGCCCGGCTGGCCCACGGCCGCCAGGTTGAAGAACGCCGTACGGTCCGAGACACGCGCCGCCTGCTGCATGTTGTGCGTCACGATGACGATCGTGAAGCGCTCCTTCAGCTCGCCGATCAGGTCCTCGATGGCGAGGGTGGAGATCGGGTCCAGGGCGGAGCAGGGCTCGTCCATCAGCAGGACCTTCGGCTCCACCGCGATCGCGCGGGCGATGCACAGACGCTGCTGCTGACCACCCGACAGGCCGGAGCCCGGCTTGTTCAGGCGGTCCTTGACCTCGTTCCAGAGATTCGCGCCCTTGAGGGACTTCTCGACGACGTCGTTCAGCTCGGACTTCTTGTAGCTGCCGTTCAGACGCAGACCCGCCGCCACGTTGTCGAAGATCGACATCGTGGGGAAGGGGTTCGGGCGCTGGAAGACCATGCCCACCTCGCGGCGGACGGAGACCGGGTCGACACCGGCGCCGTACAGGTCCTCGTCGTCCAGGAGCACCTTGCCCTCGACACGCCCGCCAGGCGTCACCTCGTGCATACGGTTGAGCGTGCGCAGGAACGTCGACTTGCCGCAGCCCGAGGGGCCGATGAACGCCGTCACAGAGCGAGGCTCGATGGACATCGAGATGTCCTCGATCGCCTTGTGGGAGCCGTAGTAGGCGGTGAGTCCGCTTACGTCGATTCGCTTGGCCATGACTACTTCACTTCCAGTATCAGTCGCTGAGGGCCCCGACCGGCGGAGCCGGAAATCGTCGCCTTAGCGACCGGTCTTCGGGGCCTTCCAGCGGGCGATCCCGCGGGCCAACAGGTTGAGGATCATCACGAAGCCGATGAGGGCGAGCGCTGCCGCCCACGCCCGGTCGTAGGCCGCGCCGGAGCCCGCGCTGTTCGCGTACTGCTGGTAGATGTACAGCGGCAGCGAGGCCTGCGGGTCCTGGAACGGGTTGCTGTTGATGAAGTTCGTGCCCCAGACCAAGAGCAGGACAGGTGCGGTTTCGCCGGTGATGCGCGCGATCGCGAGCATCACGCCCGTCGTGATACCGCCGATGGAGGTCGGCAGGACCACCTTGAGGATGGTGCGCCACTTCGGCACGCCCAGCGCGAGGGACGCCTCGCGCAGCTCGTTCGGGACGAGCTTGAGCATCTCCTCGGTGGAGCGGACCACCACGGGCATCATCAGGATCGACAGGGCGAGCGAGCCGGCGAAGCCGGAGTAGCCCATGTCGAGGATGAGGATCCAGAAGCTGAGGATGAACAGACCCGCGACGATCGACGGGATACCCGTCATGACGTCGACGAAGAAGGTGACGGCACGCGCGAGCTTGCCGCGCCCGTACTCGACCAGGTAGACGGCGGTGAGCACACCGACCGGCACGGCGATCACCGTGGCGATACCGACCTGCTCCAGGGTGCCGAGGATCGCGTGGTAGATACCGCCACCGGGCTCGGTGTCGGCGACCACGCCCATGGAGTGGGTCAGGAAGTAGACGTCGAAGACCTTCACACCGCGCTTGACGGTCTCCCAGATGAGGGAGGCCAGCGGGATGACCGCGACGAGGAAGCAGACCCAGACGAGGCTGGTCGCCAGACGGTCCTTGGCCTGCCGGCGGCCCTCCACACGGGCGGCGATGCCGTATGTGCCGAGGACGTGGAGGACCGCGGCGACCAGGCCCCACTGGACCTTGCTGTCAAGGCCGCCGGCCAGTCCGATGACCACGGCGAGGACGATGGAACCCGCGGCGATCGCCCAGGGCGACCACTTCGGCAGGCTGGCACCCTGCAGAGTGCTCGGACGCTTGTCGGTGACGGCTGCGGTGCTCATGCGTTGGCCCCCGAGTATTCCTTGCGGCGGGCGATGATCATGCGGGCCGCGCCGTTGACCAGCAGGGTGATGACGAAGAGGACGAGACCGGAGGCGATGAGCGCGTCACGGCCCTGGTCGGTGGCCTCGCCGAACTTGCTGGCGATGTTCTGGGCGAAGGTGCCGCCGCCCGGGTCCAGCAGGCTGGCCTGGATGTCGAAGGTCGGCGAGAGGACCGTGGCGACGGCCATCGTCTCGCCGAGCGCGCGGCCGAGGCCCAGCATCGAGGCGGAGATCACACCGGAGCGGCCGAAGGGCAGCACGGCCATGCGGATGACCTCCCAGCGCGTGGCGCCGAGGGCGAGGGCCGCCTCCTCGTGCATCTGCGGGACCTGGCGGAAGACCTCACGGCTCACGTTGGTGATGATCGGCAGGATCATGATCGCGAGCAGGATGCCGACGGTGAACAGCGAGCGCGGGGCGCCGCCCTGCCAGGAGAGGATGCCGGTCCAGCCGAAGTAGTCGTTGAGCCAGCCGAACAGTCCCTGCATGTGCGGTACGAGGACGAGGGCGCCCCACAGGCCGTACACGATCGACGGCACGGCGGCCAGCAGGTCGATCACATACGCGATGGGGCCGCCCAGCTTGCGCGGGGCGTAGTGCGTGATGAACAGCGCGATGCCCACCGCGACCGGGACCGCGATCGCCATGGCGATGATCGAGGAGACGACCGTGCCGAAGGCGAGGACCGCGATGCCGAAGACCGGCGGGATGAGGTTGGTGTTCCACTCGAAGGTGGTCAGGAAGTTGCCGTGGTCCTTGCTGATCGCGAGGGACGCACGGTAGGCGAGGAAGACCGCGATCGCGGCCATGATCACCAGGAGGAAGATGCCTGACCCGCGGGACAGACCGAGGAAGATCCGGTCTCCGGGGCGGGTGGCGCCGCGGCTCGTGCGCTTGTGCGCGGCCGCGGAAGGCTGGGGGGTGGGGGGAGGCGCGTCTGTGTTCTGTGTGGTTATGTCCATCGGGAGTCTCCGGTCTGCGGAGCCGCGGCGGGTGGCGGCTCCAGGCGGCGGTGCACCGGACGGTGCGGCCCGCCCCCGGAGGGAGCGGGCCGCACATCAGGTCAGCTCAGGCTCGAGATGGTGCTGCGAACCTTGGAGATGATCTCGGCGGGGATCGGCGCGTAGTTGGCGGCGGCCAGCTGGTTCTGGCCGTCCTCGGACGCGGTGTAGGTGAGGAAGGACTTCACGGCCGGCAGGGTGTCGGCCTTGTTGCCCTTGTCACAGACGATCTCGTAGGTGACGAGGGTGAGCGGGTAGGCGCCGGCCTCGGTCGGCTGGTAGTTCAGCTTCAGGGCCAGGTCGCTGCCGGTGCCGGCGACCGTGGCGCTGGCGATGGCCTTGGTGGCGTTCTCGACGGTGGCCTTGGCCGGGGTGGAGGCACCGGTCTTGAGGTCGACCGTCTTGATGCCGTCGGCGGCGTAGGAGAGCTCGAAGTACGAGATCGCACCCGAGGTCTGCTTCACCTGCTGGGCCAGACCCGCGGAGCCCTGAGCGGACTGGCCGCCCTTGGCCTGCCAGGCCTTGCCGCCCGTGTAGGGCCAGTCGGTCTTGGCGGTGGCGATCAGGTACTTGGTGAAGTTGTCCGTGGTGCCGGACTCGTCGGAGCGGTGGAAGGCCTGGATCTTGAGGTCGGGCAGCTTCGCGCTCGGGTTCAGCTTCTTGATCGCCGGGTCGTTCCAGTTCTTGATCTGGTCGTTGAAGATCTTGGCGATCGTGGAGGGGTCGAGGACCAGGCTGTCGACGCCCGGCACGTTGAAGCCGACCGCGATCGGGCCGCCGACCATCGGCAGGTCGATGGCCTTGCCGCCGCCGGTGCAGACCTTGCTGGACTGCTGGACCGCCTCGGGCTTCAGCGCGGAGTCCGAGCCGGCGAACGCGGTCTGGCCACCGAGGAACGCGGTGACACCCGCACCCGACCCGGTCGGGTTGTAGTTGATCTGCACGCCGGTGCAGGCCTGCGTGTAGGCCTTGACCCAGGCGTCGATCGCGTTCTTCTGCGCGGAAGAGCCGGAGGCCTGCAGCTGCCCCTTGGCGTTGTCGCACTTGACGGAGGAGCTGCTCGGCGCCGAGGCGGAGGAGCTGCTGCCACCGTTGTCGCTGCTCTTGGCATCCGAGCCGCACGCCGTGAGGGCCAGGGCGCCGGAGACGGCGACAGCACCGAGCGAAAGGGCGCGAAGCCGGTTCTTGCGCTGAAGCATCACTTTCGGGAGTTCCTTCCTGGAGCCGCCTCCAGGGCGGCGTGCGAGGTGTGGTCAGCCCGTCAGGGGGCTGGGGTGACTCTGGAGTGCGACAGCACGCCTTCATGCGTCCTTCGCACCGTGTAAGGCCGAAATTAGGCAGAACAGGTGAAGCTGCCGATGGCCAAGAGTGAACGGAAGGTGAACCCCTGAGGTCGGTGCGGTTAGGTCACGGAACGCTTACGTCTCGGACACAGGGGCATTCCATTGGGCCGGGCCGGTGTGGGGGTGCGTGGCCTGCGGTTTTCGGTCAGGTGCGGGTTCGTCGGGGTGGGGCGCGCCCACGCGGCGGAGCCGCATGGCGCAACTGCCGCGCGCCCCTTACGGCAGCGCGCGTTGTGCTGCTCCCCGCGCCCCTTTTCAGGGGCGCGGGGAGGTACTCAGGTCAGGTGCAGTGCGTTCAGGAGCGCGTCGACCAGTTCTCGGTCGCGGGGCTGCGTCAGACGGTTGCGGGCTGCTGTCGGGGTGAGCCAGAGCACGCGGTCCACTTCTCGGTTCGGGGTGAAGGATCCGCCCGTCGCCTCGGCCGCCCAGTAGTGCACCTGCTTCGGACGGCCGTTCGCCTCGTAGTGCATGGTGGGCAGGCGTGCGCCGGGCACGGCGGTGTACCCAGTTTCCTCCGCCACCTCCCGCAGCGCACCCCTGAGCGGGTCCTCGCCGCGCTTCAACTTGCCCTTCGGATGCGACCAGTCGTCGTACTTCGGCCGGTGGACCAGGCAGATCTCCGGCCCGCCGTCGATGGGTGAACGGCGCCACAGGACACAGCCCGCTGCGATGATGGTGTCGTCGGTCATCGGGTGCTCTGGCTCCTCTCTCGTGCCTGCGGCGTGACCCCTCTGATTGGCTCGCCTCCGGGGCGCTTGAGCCGGTGTCGAGAGCTCGACCGTGCTCAGCCCCTCCTTCGTCGGGGCCTCCGCGCGCCCGAGCTCTCGACACCGTCGCGCCCCTTCGGCTCGCTCGCGTGCGCAGTGCCGTGGTACGGGTGCCTACGGAGTGCCCACCGCCTGTTTCTGCCACGACTGCTGGAAGGCGAAGCGCGCCGCCTCCACCTCGTGGCGCTGGTCGGCGTGCAGAACGCCGAGTGCGTATGCCGTCGCCGGGGCGATGCGCGGGGTGCGCGCCGCCGCTGCCGCCGCCGCTGCCGCCTCGGAGGCGTCGCGGTGCCGGTTCAGGGCCTGGCCGGCCGCCAGCAGCCGTACGTCGACGGCCGCGTCCTCGCCGTAGAGCACCTCCCGGGCGTAGCGGTGCAGCCGCAGCAGCAGCCGGACCTGGTGCCAGGGGGCGTCCTGCGGATGCGGGGCCGGGTCGGGGGACAGGCCGTGGACAAGGGCCTCCGCGTTGTACGGGTGGCCCGCGATGACCAGCGGCAGCGCGGCCACCGCGTCGGTCAGCCGCTCCTCGGCCGCCGCCGCCAGCGGGCGCAGGTCGGCGCTCGCCGCGGCGGGCGTGAGCGGGACCTCGCTGGCGAGGACGGCGACGCTGTCCGCCACCGCGTGGAAGCGGCTCGACCCGATGGCCTGCAGGGCAGCGGAGTGGGCGCGTGTCCGGGCCAGGGTCAGCTGGCGCTCCAGCAGGGCGCCCGCCTTCGCCGCGCCCACGGTCAGATTGCCGCGCTCCGGGGTTGCGGGGTGGCTGCGCGGTCCGGCGCCGACGGGTTCCGCGACGGTCGCCGACTGCGCGGGGAAGACCGACGAGCCCGACAGCCGGTGCAGCGCGAGCAGCAGCCGTTCGAGCCGGGCCGCGTACGCGTGCTCGCGGGCCAGCGTCCCCGACAGCCAGGCGAGTTCGGGCCGCATCTCCTCGGACCAGTCGGCGTCGAGGAGGGGGCGGAACGTGTGCAGGGTGCCGCTGATACGGCGGGCCGAGCGGCGCAGCGAGAGTGCCGCGTCGCCGGAGTCCTCCGCGGCGTTCGCCGCGACGGCGCCGGTCTCCCGGTGCTGCCGCAGCGAGCGGAGGAACTCCGTGGCCTGGGCACTCAGGTAGCCCGCGAGGGCGTCCCCGGACACTGGCCCTGCCGTGGGGGTCGGGTCGGTCGGGGGGTCAAGGTGTTGCTGTGCCACGCCGGCGCCTCCGGGCGTCTATGAGCATCTCCTGGATGTTCCGCAGCGGCTGGCCGTCCCCGTCCATCGCGTGCCGGGTCCACTCGCCGTCCGGGCCCAGGTGCCAGGAGGAGGTCGTGTCGGACATACCGGTCTCCATGAGCCGGTTGAGCGCCGCCCGGTGCGCCGGGTCGGTGACCCTGACAAGTGCTTCGATGCGGCGGTCGAGATTGCGGTGCATCATGTCGGCGCTGCCGATCCACACCTCGGACTCGCCGCCGTTGCCGAAGGCGAAGACGCGCGAGTGCTCGAGGAAGCGGCCGAGGACGGACCGTACGCGTATGTTCTCGGACAGGCCGGGGACGCCCGGGCGCAGCGCGCAGATGCCGCGCACCCAGACGTCGACCGGGACGCCGGCCATCGACGCCCGGTAGAGGGCGTCGACGATCGCCTCGTCCACCATCGAGTTGACCTTGATGCGGACGTACGCGGGCCGGCCGGCCCGGTGGTGCTGTATCTCCTTGTTGATCCGCGAGATCAGACCGTCGCGCAGGGACTTGGGGGCGACGAGCAGCCGGCGGTAGGTCTCGCGGCGCGAGTAGCCCGACAGTCTGTTGAAGAGGTCGGACAGGTCCGCGCCGACCTGCGGATCGGCGGTCAGCAGCCCCAGGTCCTCGTACAGGCGTGCGGTCTTCGGGTGGTAGTTGCCCGTGCCGACGTGGCTGTAGCGGCGGAGCGTGTCGCCCTCCTGCCGTACGACGAGCGACAGCTTGCAGTGCGTCTTCAGCCCGACGAGCCCCCACACGACATGGCAGCCCGCCTCCTCCAGCTTGCGGGCCCACTTGATGTTGGCCTGCTCGTCGAAGCGGGCCTTGATCTCGACCAGCACGAGGACCTGCTTGCCGGACTCGGCCGCGTCGATGAGCGCGTCGACGATCGGCGAGGTCTCCGAGGTCCGGTACAGCGTCTGCTTGATGGCGAGCACGTCCGGGTCGGAGGCCGCCTGCTCCAGGAAGGCCTGGACGGAGGTGGAGAAGCTGTCGTACGGGTGGTGCAGCAGGACGTCCCGCTCCCGCAGCGCCGCGAATATGTCGGGCGCGGACGCCGACTCGACCTCCGCGAGGTCACGGTGGGTACCCGCGACGAACTTCGGGTACCTCAGCTCGGGCCGGTCGAGGTTGGCGACGCCGAAGAGGCCGGTGAGGTCCAGGGGGCCCGGCAGCGGGTACACCTCGGCCTCGGAGATCTTCAGCTCTCGGACGAGCAGGTCGAGGACGTACCGGTCGATGGACTCCTCGACCTCCAGGCGCACCGGCGGCCCGAAGCGGCGCCGCATGAGCTCCTTCTCCAGGGCCTGGAGCAGGTTCTCGGCGTCGTCCTCCTCGACCTCGAGGTCCTCGTTACGGGTGATGCGGAAGGTGTGGTGCTCCAGCACCTCCATGCCCGGGAACAGCTCCTCCAGATGCGCGGCGATGATGTCCTCGATGGGGACGTACCGCTGCGGGGAGGCCTCCAGGAAGCGGGAGAGCAGCGGCGGGACCTTGACGCGCGCGAAGTGGCGGTGGCCGGTGACCGGGTTGCGCACGACGACCGCGAGGTTGAGCGAGAGTCCCGAGATATAGGGGAAGGGGTGCGCGGGGTCGACGGCCAGCGGGGTGAGGACCGGGAAGATCTGGTGGCGGAAGAGCGTGAAGAGGCGCGCCTGCTCCTTCTCGGTCAGCTCGTTCCAGCGGACCAGGTGGATGCCCTCCTCCGCGAGCGCGGGGGCGACGTCCTCGTGGAAGCAGGCCGCGTGCCTGGCCATGAGCTCGCGGGAGCGGGCCCAGATCATCTCCAGCACCTCGCGGGGCTGGAGACCCGACGCCGACCGGGTGGCGACACCGGTGGCGATACGGCGCTTGAGACCCGCCACCCGGACCATGAAGAACTCGTCCAGGTTGCTCGCGAAGATCGCCAGGAACTTCGTGCGTTCGAGGAGGGGCGTGTTGGGGTCCTCGGCCAGTTCCAGCACGCGCTCGTTGAACGCGAGCCAGCTGCGCTCCCGGTCGAGGAAGCGGCCCTGGGGAAGCTCGGCGCCCTCGGTCTCCTCGTAGACGTCGAGGTCGGCATCGAGGTCGGGATCCAGGTCGGAGACCGCCGCGGCCACGGCGTGCGGGCGGTGCGCGGCGATGGAGCCCACGGAGGGCTGCTGATTCTGCATGTTCGCGCGACCCGCAGGCTCTCCATCACGGGTGGTGGGGGACGGGTGGGCCGGTGCCTCGGCGTTCTGCTGGCTCATGAACCCATTCTTCCGCGCCGACCGGGTCATGGGCGCGTCGGAGAGCGCGGGCGGCAGCGCGGCGAACGGAAGCCCGCGCTCCGCACCGGCCCCCTTCTCCGGAGGTGGGGAGGGCTCTGGCACGGCGGCAATCATTGGCTGAGCGTCGCAAGTCCGTCTGAATCAATGGTTACGGCGACATGACGTGCGGGATAGCGGGGGGAGGCTCGCGGACGTCTACATCGGGCGCACAGGCGTAGGACGGGGCTGGACGGGAGCGTGAACTCGGCGTCGAGGCGCCGCTCCTGTCCCGGGCGTCGTACGAAAGGCGTGCGGCTCGTCGTGCGGGCGGTCCGCACTCGCTCGAAAAACTACTCCCCGAGGTGTGAACCGATCGCGGGGGCTCGTCCGATGAAGGGGCGTGAGGGAAACGACAAGTGACGGGGAGCTGCTGCGTGCCGCGGCAGATGGGGACCGTCACGCCTTCGAGGAGCTGTACCGGCGGTATGCGCCGTGGCTCACGGCACGGCTGCGCGGCCGCTGCGCCGATCCCGGCGTGGTGGACGACGTCGTGCAGGAGACATTCCTGGCGGTCTGGCACGGCACCGCGCGCTACCGCGAGGACGGGGACGTGGCCGGCTGGCTGTGGCGCATCGGCGCCCGCCGGCTGGTGGACGCGCTGCGCGGCGACGGCGCGCGCGGCCGGCTGCGGCAGACGCTGGCGCGGCTGCGCCACCGCCACGAGGCCTCCGCGGAGGAACGTGTCCTGGCCGGTGTGGAGCACGGCGACCTGGCGGGAGCGCTGACCAGGCTCTCGCCCGAGCTGCGGGCCGTCCTGCAGGCGACGGTGATCGACGGACTGACGACCCGGGAGGCAGCCGTCCTGCTCGGCATCCCTCCCGGCACGGTCAAGACACGGGCGCTGCGCGCGCGGAAGCGGTTGCGGGAGGAGCTGGCATGAGGGACGAGACGCACGACGGCGCCGGATGGCACGCGGACGCCGACGACCTGCGCGCGTATGCGCGCGGCGAGCTGGAGGCGCCCCGGCTCTGGTCCGTCGACACCCACCTGGTCGCCTGCGCACCCTGCCGCCTGACGCTGGCCGAGTGCGCCGACCCGGTCGCCCTGGAGAGCGGCTGGGAGCGGCTCGACGCCGAGCTGGACGCCCCCCGGCCGGGGGTCTTCGAGGCGCTGCTTGTGCGGTTCGGGGTCGCCGATCACACCGCCCGGCTGCTCGCCGCGACACCCGTGCTGCGTGCCTCCTGGCTGGGCGCGGTCCTGCTGGTCCTGGCCATGACGGTGGCCAGCGTGTACACGGTCGACTCGCCCGCCACGTTCCTGGCGCTGGCCCCGCTGATGCCGCTCGCGGGCGTCGCCCTCTCGTACACGCCGGCTCTCGACCCGACGTACGAGATGACGCTCGTCGCTCCCCTGCACGGCTTCCGGCTGCTGATGATCCGCACGGTCGCGGTGCTGGCCGCGACCCTGGGGCTGAACGGCCTGGCGACGCTGGCCCTGCCGGCGTACGGGCTGCGCGCCCTGGCCTGGCTGCTGCCGGCCCTCGCCCTCACCGCGACGGGACTCGCGCTGACGGCCCGGCTGGGCCCGGTTCTCGCGCCCGCCCTGGTCAGCGGCGCCTGGATCGGCCTGCTGGTGGTCGCCCGGGCGACGCACCACGCGGCACTCGCGCCCTTCACGGCGGTAGGCCAGGGCGTGGCGGCGGCGGTCGCGGCCGTCGCGGCCCTGCTGCTGCACCGTCTGCGGGACCGGTTCGACGCCTCGCCGGCCCATGCCCCCTTCACGGACTTCGCCCACAGGAGCGCCTCATGACCATCGCCTCCACCGCCTCCACCGTCTCGGCCTCCGGGCTGACCCTGCGCTACGGCGGCACGGCCGCGCTCGACGGCGTCTCTCTTCGTCTGAACGAGGGCGTCACCGGGCTGCTCGGGCCCAACGGGGCGGGGAAGACAACCCTGTTGCGGGTGCTGGCCACCGCCGTGCCCGCCGACCGGGGCGCCTTCACGGTCCTCGGGCAGGACCCGGGTACGGCCGCCGGCCGCCAGGAAGTGCGGCGCCGGCTCGGCTATCTGCCGCAGACCCCGGGCTTCCACCCGGATTTCACGGCCTTCGCGTTCGTCGACTACGTGGCGATCCTCAAGGAAATCACCGATCGCGCCGCCCGCCACCGCGAGGTGCGGCGCGTGCTGGAGGCCGTCGATCTCTCCGACGTGCGCGGCAAGCGCCTCAAGCGGCTCTCCGGCGGCATGCGCCAGCGCGTAGCCCTGGCCGCTGCGCTCGTCGGCGACCCGGGCCTGCTCCTCCTCGACGAACCGACCGTGGGCCTGGACCCCGAACAGCGCATGCGGTTCCGGGAGTTGATCGCCGAGGCCGGCGAGGGCCGGACGGTGCTGCTGTCCACCCACCAGACCGAGGACGTGGCGATGCTCTGCCACCGTGTGATCGTCATGGCCCGCGGCCGTGTCCGCTTCGAGGGCACTCCGGCCGAGCTGACGGCACAGGCGGCGGGCCGGGTGTGGAGCAGCGCGGAACGCGACCGGGGGGCCCGCGCCGGCTGGCGTACGGGTATGGGCACTTTCCGCAACGTCGGCGACCCGCCCAAGGGCGCCGACCTCCTCGAACCCACCCTGGAGGACGGCTACTTGCTGGTCCTCGACGGCGAGCCCGCGGAGGTGGCGTCCGTATGAGCACGGTCATGGACAAGGCCCCCGCGGTTCCGGCACCCGTACGGACCGGCCGCCACCCGGCCTCCGCCGTCCTCGCGCTCGCCCGCTTCGAAGCCCGCGAACTCCTGCTGCAGCTCCCGGTGTTCGTGGTCTTCCTGCTCTACATCGGCTATACGAGCTGGAAGCTGTTCAGCCCCCGCGACGGCATGGACGACTATCCGATCCTCCAGAACACCGACCGCGCCACCCAGCCCGGTTCGCTGTTCCTCGCCATCGTGGTGCTCATCTGTGTGAACGTCGCCGCGCTGCGCTCCCGGCGCAACGGCACGGACCGGCACTTCGACGTTCTGGTCATGGAGCCCTGGCGGCGTACGGTCGCGCACGCGCTGTCCGTGGTGCCGTTCGCGGCGGTGACCGCGCTCGTTGTCGCCGCCCAGTTCGGCTGGGCGGCGCTGAAACCGGGTGCGGTCGGCCATGGGTCGGTCGCCGAGCTGGCGGTGGCGCCGCTGTCGGTGCTGCTGGCGGGAGTCCTGGGGGTGCTGATCGCGCGGCTGTTCCCGAGTGCCGCCGGCCTTCCCGTCTTCATGGGCGTCGGGTTCGCCGCGCTCATGGCCGCCTTCGCCGTCGCGGGGCCCAACGCGGCGCACTGGCCGGACTGGCTGTTCCCACTGGTCTCCGAGGACGGCACGAAGCCGCTCCCCTCCGGTCTCCTGGGCCGCCCGGCCGCCTGGCACGCCCTTTATCTGGCGGGCCTGACCGCGCTGCTGCTGTGCGTAGCAGTTCTGCTGAGCGGGGGACGGACGCGCCTGATGAAGGCGGTGACGGCGGTCGCCCTCGGCGCCACGGTCGCGGGAATCGCCGGACAGTCCCCGAGCCATGAGTCCGCCCTGATCGCGGCCCGCGAGAAGGCGAGCCGTACGCCGGTGACGTCCCAGGAGTGCGTGACACACGGCCGCTCGAGGTACTGCTCCTTCCCGGAGTGGACCGCCTGGCGGGACCAATGGGCGGCGGTCGTCGACCGCATCCAGGATTTGGCGGGCGGCGGCGCCGGAGGAGCGCGGCTGACGGTCCGGCAGCGGATACCGGCCATCCACGAGCTGGACGAGGACTCCTCCCTCGATCCGCTGCGCGCACCGGGCGAGGTCACGGTCGGTACGCGCTGGGGCGGCAACCGCATCCCCGAGTTCTCCGTCGGAGCCGCCGCGGTCCTCGTCGCGGGTGACGAGCTGGCGGGCACCAGGATGTGCGACGCCCGTGTGGTGACGGTCATGTGGCTGGCGCTGGCCGCGCAGGACGACCCGATGACCGCGCTCCGCAACGTCCGCCTGGACGACAGCATCAAGGGCTCGGCGATCGCCATGACCCCCACGGACGGGGTCTTCATGAGCGCGGAACAGACCCGGATCGTGCGCGAACTGCTGCAGCGCCCGCGCTTCGGCGTCACGGCCAAGGTGAAGGCCCACTGGACGGAGCTGATGTCCCCGAAGACGTCGGAGGCGCGGGTGGCGGAGATGCTGGGGGTACCGGCGGCGAAGGACACCGAGAAGGGCACCGAGAAGGGGGCGTCGTGCTCGGAGTAGGCGACAAGTACGTAGGGGTCCGCGCGCTTCTTCCGCCGGTGTGGCGCACCCTGCCCTGGCGGGTGCTCGGTGCCGCCGGCGGGCTGGGCCCGGTCCTCGCCGGAGCCGGGCGCCTGATGCCCCGTGCGGGCGGCACGACGCATGGCCTCATGGTTCTGAGAACCGGCGCGCTCGCTCTTGCCCTGGGTCTGGCGTTCCTGCTGGACGACCCGGCACGGCACACCACCGCGGTGGTCCCGACCCGGCGGGTGGTGCGTACCGGGCTGCGGATGGCCCTTGTCGCCCCGCTCGCGGCGCTGTCCTGGACGGCGGCCCTGCTGCTCGTACCGGGGGAGATGCGGCCCCCGGTGGGTGCCGTCACCCTCGAGGTGGCGACCCTCATCGCCCTGGCGCTCACGGGCGCGATGGCGGCCGTGCGGTTCACGGACGAGCCACGGCCGGGCAGGGCCGTGACGGTGTCGCTCCTGGCCGGCACGGTGTTCGCGCTGCTGCTTCCGGGCCGATGGGAACTGTTCTCCGAGGTGGACGCCTCGGACTGGGCGGCGGCTCATCAGCGGTGGGCGGCGCTCCTGACGCTCACCCTGCCGGTGGGCGCGGCGCTTCTGCCCGAGCCGATACGCAGGTACCGGGCAAGGGCCTGGGCCCACCGCTGACGCGGCCGGCCGGAGCTCACGTCTCCGTGCGGTACATCAGATCCGTCTCGTAGGTCGTGAAGCCCAGCCGTTCGTAGACCGTGAGGGCGGCCTTGTTGTCCGCGTCGACGTACAGCATGGCGGTCGGGAGCCCCTGGGCGGCCAGGTGGCGCAGACCGATCGTGGTGAGGGCGCGGCCGAGACCGCCGCCCTGCGCGCCGGGGCGGACGCCGAGGACATACACCTCACCGAGCTTCCCCCAGTCTCGACTTCGCTCGACCGGGGGGACCCCCATCTCGGCATGGACCTTGGTCCAGTGGAAGCCGATCAGCTCGGGGCCGAGCTCGCCCTCGCGCTCCGCGAGGAAGAAACCCTGCGGGTCGAACCACGGCTCGGACTTGCGGTCGTCGAGGTCGCGCTGGGTGAGGGAGCCCTGCTCGGGGTGGTGGGCGAAGGCCTCCGCGTTCACGGCGAGCCAGGCCGCGTCGTCCTGGCCGGGCACGAAGGTGCGCACGGTGACGCCGTCGGGCAGCTTCGGCTCGGGCAGGTCGAGTCCGGTCAACGGGCGGCGCAGCTGGCGCAGTTCGCGGAAGAGGGTGAGACCGAGGACCTGGGCGAGGTGCCGCGCGGCGGAGTGACCGCCGTGCGCCCATACCCGCAGCCGCTTGCCGGAGGCGGCGAGGAGCGCGGCACCCAGCGCCCGGCCGTGTCCGTGGCCGCGGTGCGAGGGGTGCACGACCAGCTCGGCGGCTGGGGCTTCCACGGGGTCGGTGTCCTCCAGCTGCGCATATCCGACGAGTGTGTCGTCGATCGTCAGCAGCAGATGGGACACGCCCTCCCGTTCACCGCCGCGCAGCTGGAGGCGCCCCTGCTCGGACACGGCCTGCTGTCCGTCGACCCGGGCGGCGTCGGCGAGCAGCGCGAGCACCGCCTCGGCCTGTTCGGGGGAGAGCGCGGTGACGGTCTCGATGGAGCGGGGCGATGCCGGGTGGGCGGTGTCGTCGCTGGTCATGGGTACGAGGGTACGGGGAGGACCGGGTACCGGCGCAGACGTATTCACCGCATTCTCGGGGCCGCTGATCGACCCGGCCGCCACCTACCGCGTCGCGATGAACTCCTTCCTGGCGGGCGGCGGCGACAGCTTCGCCGAGCTCGGCAAGGGGACGAACGTGCTGGTCGGCGGCGACGACCTGGCGGCGTTCGAGGCGTGTCCGACGGCAAACTCGTCGGCCGCGACGCCGTATCCGGTGCCGGCGGCGGACCGGATCACGGTCGTGCAGTGATCGAGCACTGATCGAGCGCCGATCGAGCAGTGATCGTCGGCCCGCCCCTGGCCGCCGAGGTCCGCCGGCCTCCATGGACAGGGGCGGGCCACGCTGAAATAACCTGGCAATTACCTCGGTAAGTTCCAGGTGAGGTCCATAATAAATTCTGTGTGAGTACCGGTTCGGTTCCATGGAGCGCCTGAAAATTGATTCAGGCGCATTTCATCGAGGTCTAAGCGGAATTGGCTTTTTCTGGCCCGCGGATCCCGTAATGTTTTCCATGTCGAAAGCGAACAGTGCTTACGGCACAGGGAATCCACCCGCAGGCAAGCAAGGAGAATTCATGAGCTTCCACAAGATCGTCCCGGTCAAGAAGCACTGCAAGCCCGCCCCGGCGCCCAGGAAGCCGGCCCCGAAGAAGCCCGGGCCCAAGCGCCCCGTCGGCCACAAGAGTCAGGGTTGAGCAGAATTCGTAGGGCCTTGGGGCCGCGTCGCCGAGCCTGATCGGAAATCGACAGGCGCCGGGCTGTTACGAAGTCAGTACAGAGCCGGTGCAAGGTCGCCGAGAGTTTCTTTCCCCACGCGTTTCCTCGCACAGTGGAACACGCGTCTCCTCACACAGCAGAAAAGGACCTCCCATGAGCTTTCACAAGATCCTCCCCATCAAGAAGGCCGAGAAGCCGGCTCCGAAGAAGCCTGCCCCCAGGAAGCCGGCCCCGAAGAAGCACGTGCGGCGTCGCCCGGTCGGTCACCAGCACTGACACACGCCACGAGGCGGGGTCACCGGAAAACCTCCGGGGCCCCGCCTCGGCCGTGTCACCGAGACCCCGACAAGCCTCAGAGGAGCTGAAGCCGACATGCGCGACATCAAGGACGCGTTCGCCCGGTTCTGGCCGCTGACGCGCGGCGACCGCAAATGGCTGGCGTTGATCATCGTGTGCGTGATCGTGTCCGCGCTGGCCGAGACCGCGTCGATCCTGCTCTTCGCCCAGCTCACCGACCATGCGCTGAAGGCCGGTTCGCTCTCCGCGTTCTGGGGGCCGGCCGGGTCCTGGCTGGGCGCCGCGGCGCTGGGCGCGCTCGTCGGCTACCTGGGCAACTCGCTCGCCACCTGGACGGCGGAGAGATTCGTCCTGCGTCTGCGGGCGAACGTCTTCCGCCATGTCCAGGACCTGCCGCCGCACTTCTTCCAGCGGCACCGCCAGGGTGACCTGGTGGAACGACTGACGGGCGATGTCGAGGCCATCGAGCAGATGGTCGTGTCGGGGGTCGTCGGTACGATCTCCGCCGCCTTCTCCGCGGTCTTCTACGCGACCGCGGCGCTCTGGCTGCGCTGGGACCTGGCCCTCGTCACGTTCCTCCTGGCCCCCCTCTTCCTCGTCACCGCGCGCCGCTTCTCCGGCCGTATCAAGAAGGCGTCCCAGGACGAGCGGACCGCCGACGGCGCGATCACCTCGGTCGTCGAGGAGTCACTCGGCAATGTCGTCCTCACCCAGGCGTACAACCGCAGGCGGGCGGAGGAGAAACGGCTGGAGCGCGAGGCGCGCGCCTGGATGCGAGCATCCGTGCGGGGCGCGCGGGCGAGCGAGATGTACGAGCAGTTCGTCGAGGTCGTCGAAACGCTGTGCGTCCTCGCCGTGATCGGGCTCGGGGCATGGGAGATCTCCCAGGGCCGTATGACCCTGGGAGAGCTGCTCGCCTTTGCCGCCTTCCTCGGCTACCTCTACCCGCCGATCCGCAACCTCGGCCGGCTGGGCCTGACCTTCACCGCCGCCACGGCGGGCGCCGAACGCCTGAACGAGATCCTGGACGCCCGGCCCGCCGTGACCGACCCGGCCGAACCGGTGGCCCCGTGGCCGGTGCGCGGCTGGGTCGGCATCCACGGCGCGTCCTTCCGCTACCCGGGCGCCGAGCGCGCCTGTCTGCAGGACATCACGTTCACCGCCGGCCCCGGGGAACTGATCCTGGTCACGGGCCCGAGCGGCGCGGGCAAGTCCACGCTGTCCAAACTCCTCACCCGCTTCTACGACCCCACGGCGGGAGTGATCTGCCTGGACGGCGTGCCGCTGACCGACCTGCCGCTGGAGTTCCTGCGCGAGAACGTGACCCTGCTGCCACAGGAGACCCTGATCCTCAGCGGCACCGTCCGGGAGAACATCGAGGCCGGCCGTCCCGGCGCGAGTCGCGAAGAGATCGAACAGGCGGCCAGGGACGCGGCGGCGCACGACTTCATCACCGCGCTCCCGGACGGCTACGACACGGAGATCGCCCCGGGCACCGCGGCCCTGTCGGGCGGCCAGCTCCAGCGCATCGCGATCGCCCGCGCGATGCTCCGCTCCTCCACGGTCCTGGTCCTCGACGAACCGACGGCGGACCTGGACGCCCTGGCCGCACGCCGTGTCGTACAGCCCCTGCGCCGTCTGATGGCGGGCCGTACGACGATCATGATCACCCATGATCTGAGCCTGGCCGCGGACGCGGACCGCATCCTGGTCGTGGACTCCGGTCGTCTGGTGGAAGCGGGCACGCACACGGAACTGCTCGCGCGGGGCGGGACGTACGCGAGGCTGGCGGCCCCGCTGCCGGAGACGGTGACGGGCGGCCGCGCGGACGACACGCTGATCCTCCGTGTCTGAGGCCGCCCGCCTCACTGGTTCCGGAGGCTGTATCCGAGCCCGCGGACGGTCTGGATGACCCGGGCCCGCCCCTGCCGTTCCAGCTTCCGCCGCAGATACATGACGTAGACGTCGAGAGTGTTGGAGGCGGGCTCGAAGTCGAAGCCCCAGACCTCCTTGAGGATCTGGGCGCGGCTGAGCACCTTGCCGGGATGTCGCAGGAGGTACTCGAGCAGGGAGTACTCGGTCTTGGTGAGGTCGAGGACCTGTCCGGACCGGGTGACGGTACGGGTCCGCCGGTCCATCAGAACGTCCTCGAACGAGAGACGGTCGTAGGGGACGGCGGGGCGTTCGGCCCGCCGGGGGCTGCGCCGCAGCAGCGCCCGCACCCGCGCCAGCAGCTCCTCGACGGCGAAGGGTTTCATCAGGTAGTCGTCGGCGCCGTTGTCGAGGGCGACGACACGGTCGCCGAGGGCGTCGCGGCCGGTGAGCATGAGGATCGGGACGGTCGACCCGGATGCCCGGATCCGCCGGGTCGCGGCGAGACCGTCCAGCCCCGGCATGATCACGTCCATCAACACCAGATCGGGCCACTCCCCGGGCCCGCCCACGATGTCGAGCGCCTCACGTCCGTCCCCGGCGAGGACGGTCTCGTAACCCTCGAACCTGAGCACCCGGTCGAGGCCCTCACGTACGGCCTGGTCGTCATCGGCCAGCAGGATCTTCCGCGCCATCCCTCCAACGTGTTACGGCGGTCTGTGCGGGGGCTTGGAGCGGGGTGTGGGCAGGCTGGGGAGTGGGCCGGGGCGGGTCAGCCCCAGGGGTCCGGGATGGGATCGATCTCCTCGGCGGGCCCGGACGTCGGGGTCAACCGGCGTACGGTCCCGGACGCGGTGTCGGCGACGAGCACGTCGGGGACGTCGTTCTCCAGGAACCGCAGATAGCCGATGGCCCCGAACGTACTGGTCCGGCGCCCGAGCCACACCACGAGCTCCCGCAGCCGGTCGAACTCGTCCGGGTGCACCTCCTGCCGGACGGTCAGCGCCCAGCCGCGCGCACCCTGTACGAGCACGCCCACGAGCGCACCACCTATCCGCGAGGCGGGTCCCCGGGAGGCGAGCAACGGGTATGCGTCCGGGTTCTCCGGATCGTCGTCGCGCTCGCCCAAGTGCCACTGCAGCAGCGCGAGATCGGTGTCCGGCAGGGAGTCGGGCGGATCGAGGACGAGCTGGAGTTCGTAGAGGTCACTCATGGGGTGAGGCTACGGCGATGTCGGTACGGGCACTGGTGCCGGGGCCCCGCGCGAGGCCCCGGCACCAGTGCGTCAGGGTTCCAGCCGCCGAGCCAGTCCGCGACCTCCTGGTCCGCGGCCTGGGCATCCGTCAGCTGCGGGCGGTCGGAGCTTGCCGCGCCCGCGCCCGGGCCCGTGTTCCTGTACTCGGCGAAGCGGTCCTTCTTCCAGGAGAAGCCACCCATGTCCGACCACGGGGTCGACTTGATCGCGGCGCTGAGGGTGGAGTTGCGGACGGTGGTCTGCGGGCGGAGGCTCGCGTCGCCGCCCGCGTGCCAGTTGCGGCCGAGGAAGAAGCTGCGGGCGGCCACGTCGCCGCTGATGGTGGTGCGGTTGATCAGGATGCCCTTGCGGTTCGCCGGGGTGCCCGGCGCGGTGACGAAGCCGGCGGAGGTGCCGTTCCAGCGCTTCTTCAGCGTGATGACCGACTTGTCGATCACGGCGGTGGCCCGGCCGAAGACGAAGTCGACGTTCCCCACGATGTAGGAGTTGGTGACGTAGACGCGGCCGGGCTTGTTCGCCGCGGCGGTCTCCATCTCCAGGGTGTCCTGGTCGCCGGTGACGATCACTCCGTCCAGTACGACCTTGTCGGCGGCCGTGAGCAGGGCCACCGCCTGGCCCGCGATGTCCTGGTGCCTGGCCTCGTCGAAGTCGTTGGAGATGGTGAGGTTGCGGGCCTGGAAGTCGTCGGCCTGCACGGAGACCGTGGCGCTGCCGGGAGTGCCGTAGGTGCCGGAGCCGTCGGGCTTCTTCGTTCCGGCCGCGTTGTCGTAGACGATCACCGTGTCCTTGCGACTGGCGCCCGTGCCCTCAATGGTGGCGTGCGGTTTGTTCGCGGGGACCTTCACCGTCTCGCGGTAGGTGCCCGGCTTGACCTGGATCACCACACGGGAGGTGTTCCCGGCCGGGACGGCGTCGACGGCCCTCTGGACGCTGGTGTACTGGCCGCTGCCGTCCGTGGCGACGGTGAGGCTGGTGGCCGCGGCCTTCGTGGTCGGCGTGGTGTTCGATGCCGTGTTCGATGCGGTGTTCGCCGTGGCGCCGATCGAACTGCGCGGTCCGGCACCGGACTTGACCAGCGACGGCACATCGGCCGCCTTGTCGGGCGTGTACGAGTAGTACGTCTTCGGGTCGAACGCCGTACCGCCGCCGCTCTCGTTGCGGCCGCTCGTGCCCGAGAAGACGTTGCCGCGCTGGACGAGGGTGGCGGTGTTCGACGCGACCTTGATCTCCTTGCCGACCGGGTCCATCGTGATCGCGGCCGCGACGACGATGACGTACGGGTCGGAGGCCGTCGCGTACTTCTCCAGGTCGGCCAGGTTCCTGACGGTGACGGTCTTTCCGCCCCGGCCGCCGTACGTCCCGTTCTGCCCGAGTGCGTTGACGGACGCGAAGCCGTCGGCGGTGGCGGTGGCCCAGGCGGGAGCCGTGGTCGCCGCCGACGCCTCGGGCTGCGCGTCCGCTCCGAACACGTTGAAGACGGTGCCGTAGGCCAGCGCTCCGGCGGCGCCCAGGGCCAGCGGTACGCCGGCGATCAGAGCCGTTCTGCGTCTGCGGTGGCGGGCCTTGCGGGGGGTGGTGTCCATGCGTGGGTTCCGTTCCGTACGAGTCGGACCACCCGTGCCGTGCGCGGCGCGGGTCGCCCGGTAGTCGTCACCCGTACCGGAACGGTTGCCGGAATCAAGGAAGTTCTTGCTGTTCCGTCTCCGGCAGCGGGGTGGGCGCCCCCGGCAGCCGTACCGTCGCCACCGTGCCCCCGCCGTTCGCCCGCGTCAGGGACACTTCACCGCCCGCCTGCTGGACCGTGCGGGCCACGATCGACAGGCCGAGGCCCGAGCCGGGCAGTGCCCTTGCGCTCGGGGAGCGCCAGAAGCGGTCGAAGACGTGCGGGAGTTCCTCGGCCGCGATACCGGGACCGTGGTCGCGGACCGTCAGGACACCGTCCGCCAGGGCGACCTCGATCGTGCCGCCTTCGGGGCTGAACTTCACCGCGTTGTCCAGGATGTTCACGACCGCCCGCTCCAGCGCCGACGGCTCGGCCCGCACGTACCACGGCTTGAGGTCCGCCGTGATCGTCAGCTCCGGGCCGCGCAGCCGGGCGCGGTGCAGTGCCGATTCGACGATGTCCTCCCACGCCACGACCTGCGCCTTGCCGGTGTGCTGACCGTTCTCCGGACGCGACAGCTCCTGAAGGTCGCCGATGAGCGAGGCCAGCTCCGTCATCTGCGCCTTCACCGAGGCGAGCAGCGCCTTACGGTCCTCCGCGGGGATGGGGCGGCCCATCTCCTCGCTGCGGGTGAGCAACTCGATGTTCGTGCGCAGCGAGGTGAGCGGCGTACGGAGTTCGTGGCCAGCGTCCGCGATCAGCTGCTGCTGCAGTTCGCGGGAGTTGGCCAGGGCCGATGTCATCGAGTTGAACGAGCGGGACAGCCGGGCGATCTCGTCCTCGCTGTCCTCGTCCACCGGGATGCGGGTGGTCAGGTCCTCGGTACGGGCGATGTGTTCGACCGCTTCGGTGAGCTTGTCGACGGGGCGGAGGCCGGCGCGGGCCACCACCAGACCTACGGCTCCGGCGCCCACGACACCGATGCCGGAGACGATCAGGAGGACCAGGGACAGGTCGTTGAGGGTCTTGTAGGTGTCCTCGAGGGGGTACGCGGTGAGCATGGCGTAGCCGGGGTACAGCTGAGGAGGCGTACCGGGGCCGGTGCCGACGATCAGGGGTGCGGCCAGCACCCGTACCGGGTTGCCCTTGCTGTCGGTGGCGTTGTGGAGCGTCCCGTTCCGGGTCGGGTGCCGGGCGATGTGGGTCTCACTGCTCGTGACCTTGACGAGGCCCGCGGAGTACGGGAAGACGCAGGACTTGCCGTCCGCGCCGACCACCTGCATGTAGTAGGGCTGCGGCCCCCGGTCGTCCTGGGTGGAGGGCGTGGTGGTGCAGTTCGTCACGACCTGTGCCAGGAGCCCTGCCCGGACCGCGTTGCTCGCGTTGTCCTTCAGGGTGTTGTCCACCTGCACATAGAGCTTGTCGCGCACGATGAACCAGCAGGTCACCGAAACCGCCGCCACCCCGAACGCCACGGCCGCCGCCACCAGCAGGGCGAGCCGGGAGCGCAGCGGGAGGGAGCGGTAGCGCTTGATCACTCCGCGCCGCCCTGTCGCAGGACGTATCCCACGCCGCGGACCGTGTGCACGAGGCGCGGTTCGCCGCCGGCCTCCGTCTTGCGGCGCAGGTACATCACGTACACGTCGAGCGAGTTCGACGACGGTTCGAAGTCGAAGCCCCAGACCGCCTTCAGGATCTGCTCGCGGGTCAGCACCTGCCGCGGGTGCGCCATGAACATCTCCAGGAGGGTGTACTCCGTTCGGGTGAGTTCCACCGGCCGCCCGCCCCGCGTGACCTCGCGCGTCGCCAGGTCCATACGCAGGTCGGCGAAGGTCAGCGCCTCGTCCTCCGGTGCGCCGACGGCCGAGGCCGCGTACGAGCTGCGGCGGAGGAGGGCGCGGATACGGGCGAACAGCTCGTCCAGTTCGAACGGCTTGACCAGGTAGTCGTCGGCCCCGGCGTCCAGCCCGGTGACGCGGTCGCCGACCGTGTCGCGGGCCGTGAGCATCAGGATGGGTGTGGTGGTGCCCGCGCCGCGCATGCGGCGGGCGGCGGTGAGGCCGTCCATGCGCGGCATCTGGATGTCCAGGACCACCAGGTCGGGCTGGTACGCGGTCGCCTTCTCGAGGGCGTCCGCGCCGTCCACGGCGACCTGGGTGTCGTAGCCCTCGAAGGCGAGGCTGCGCTGGAGTGCTTCGCGCACTGCCGGCTCGTCGTCGACGATCAGGATGCGCTGGGGTTCACGGTCGCCTTCGGCGGGGCTCATGGACGTGGAGTTCCTCGAGGTGCGGTGGGACGGGGCTGAACGGATTCAGCCTCGCACGTTTCCGGGCAGGGACGGTAAGGGTCGGCGGGGGGCTGGTACCGGGTCCCCCCGGACCGTACGGCGTACGGATCAGCCCATGACCGCGGTGAGCCGGCTCAGCGGCACCTTGCGGCGGTGGGGACGCGCGGCGTCGGTGCGCAGGCCCATCAGCTGCGGGACCGACACCTCCAGCACCCGTGTCACCACTGCCTGGAGTTCGCACGCCTCCGGCACGGCAGTCAGCGGCTCGTGGAGTTCGTAGGCCACGGCCAGGGCCAGGGAGACCCCGGCGGGGCCGAAGGGGGCGGTCGCCTCGTGCAGAACCTGCTTGATCATGTCGTGCTCCTTACCAGTGGCCCGGCAGGACGCCCGCTCAGCTCTGGGAGCCGGAGCGCAGCTTCGCCAGGTCGGACTTGACCGTGTTGATCGGTATGGCGAAGCCCAGGCCGACGCTGCCGGCGCTCGACGAGGTCGAGTCCGAACTGGCCGAGTACATCGCCGAGTTGATGCCGATGATGTTGCCGTTCATGTCGATCAGGGCGCCGCCGGAGTTGCCCGGGTTCAGGGACGCGTCCGTCTGGATCGCCTTGTACGTCGTCGTGGACGAGCCCGTTTCGCCGTTGAACTGCCGGCCGCCGAACTCGAACGGCCATTGGCCGTTGCCCTGGCCCTGCCCCTGGCTCTCGTCGGTCGAGACGGTGACGTCGCGGGCCAGCGCGGAGACGATGCCGCTGGTGACCGTGCCGCTCAGGCCCTCGGGGGAGCCGATCGCGACGACCTGGTCGCCGACCTGGATGCCGTCGGAGTTGCCGAGCGTGGCGGCCTTCAGGCCGGAAGCGCCCTGCAGCTTGATCAGTGCCAGGTCCTTCTTGCTGTCGGTGCCGACGACCTGGGCGGTGTAGGACTTGCCGCTGCTGGTCGTCACCTTGATCGAGGACGCGCCGGATATGACGTGGTTGTTGGTGATGATCTCCCCGCCGCTGGTGATGACCACGCCGGAGCCGGTCGACTGGCCGGCGTTCGAGGTGGCGCTGATCTCCACGATGCTCGGGCTGACCGCGGCGGCCACTCCGGCGACCGTGCCCTTCTTGGCGGTGGGCACCACATTGGTGCTGGTGGAGCTGGAGGAGACCGTGTTCTTGCCGGTCAGCTCCTGGATGCCGTAGGCCGTGCCGCCGCCGACGGCCGCGGCGACGATCGCCACGGCGGCGAGGAGGGCGAGCGGGCCCTTGGCGCGCTTCTTCGGCGCGGGTGCCTCGGGCTGGGCGGGGACGGTGGGGAGGAGAGCCGTGCCGCCGCCGTTGCCGTCGCCGCCGTGATCCGTGGCGGTCATGGCGGCCGGCGGAGCCGGCTCGTACGCCGGCGGGGGCGGCCACTCCGGGTTCACGGGGGAGGAGGCGTGCTGCTGCTGGGGGTACGTGAACTGGTGCCCGTCACCCTGGGGGTACTCGTACTCGCCGCTGCGGCGGAAGCTCTCGGTCATGCAATAGAGAGTGTCCCGTGATCATGAGAGCTTCCTGAGTCGTCCCTGAGAAGCCCGACAGAACCGCGTATGCCCGATATAAAGGCGCGGGACAAAGGTGCGAGACAAAGGCGCGAGCAACCACGGACGGCCCACAGACGCCGCCGGCCGGCGCCTAGTCACATCCGCAGGATCGCCGCACGACCAACCGCGACGGAAACAGCTTGAGCCGCTCACGCCGGGAACCGGCGACCCGCAGCCCGTCATCGAGCACGAGGTCCACGGCCGCCCGGGCCATCGCCGACCGGTCCGAGGCGACGGTCGTCAGCGGCGGATCGGTGAGCGCCGCCTCCTTCACGTCGTCGAAGCCCGCCACGGCCAGTTCTCCCGGCACGTCGATGCGCAGTTCACGCGCGGCGCGCAGCACGCCGATCGCCTGGTCGTCGGTGGAGCAGAAGATGGCGGGCGGGCGGTTCGGCCCGGACAGCAGCTCCAGGCCCACCTGGTAGGCGTCGTAGCGGTTGTAGGCCGCCTCGAAGAGGCGCCCCTCCGTGGAGATCCCGGCCTCCTGCATCGCGCGCCGCCAGCCCTCGACGTGGTCGGAGACCGGGTCGCCGACCGCCGGGGTCTCCGCGGTACCGCCCATACAGGCGACGTACTCGTAGCCGTGCTCCAGGAGGTGGCGGACGGCGAGCTGGGCGCCGCCGAGGTCGTCCGTGACGACCGCGACGTCGTCGATCGCCTCGGGCCGCTCGTGCAGCAGCACCACCCGGGCGTCCCACGCCTCGATCTCGGCAGCGGCGTTGTCGTTGAGCGCGTGGCTGACCAGGATCAGCCCGGAGACGCGCATGCCGAGGAAGGCCCGCAGATAGTGGACCTCGCGCTCGGCCACGTAGTCGGTGTTGCCGACGAGCACCATTTTCCCGCGCTCGGCGGCGGCCTGCTCGACGGCGTGCGTCATCTCCCCGAAGAAGGGCTGGCGCGCGTCCGGCACGATCATGCCTATGAGGTCGGTGCGCCGCGACGCCATGGCCTGGGCGACCCGGTCGGGCCGGTACCCCAGTTCCTTGATCGCGGCGAGTACGCGCTCGCGCGTGGCCGGGGCGACCGGCCGGGGTCCGTTGTTGATGACATAGCTCACGACGGCGGTGGAAGTCCCCGCCAGCCGCGCCACATCGTCCCGAGTCACCTTGGCCACGCGCGGAGTCTACGCGGATGGACCGCCTCTGGGCAGGGCTTACGGCTTCCTATGCCTCAGCCGTGACCTCGGCCGCGGGCATGGTCGCCGTCTCGTCGGCGTCCTCCGCCTTCGGCCGGGCCGCCTTGGCCTTCGCCTCGTCCGCTCCACGCTCCACCTTCTCCGGGGTGACGAAGCGGTAGCCGACGTTGCGGACGGTGCCGATCAGCGACTCGTGCTCGGGGCCGAGCTTGGCGCGCAGCCGCCGTACATGGACGTCGACCGTGCGCGTGCCGCCGAAGTAGTCGTAGCCCCAGACCTCCTGCAGCAGCTGGGCGCGGGTGAAGACGCGGCCCGGGTGCTGGGCGAGGTACTTGAGGAGCTCGAACTCCTTGAAGGTGAGGTCGAGGACGCGGCCCTTGAGCTTGGCGCTGTAGGTCGCCTCGTCGACGGACAGGTCGCCGTTGCGGATCTCCATCGGGGAGTCGTCGTTGACGATCTGCTGGCGGCCCATGGCCAGGCGCAGACGGGCCTCCACCTCGGCGGGGCCCGCGGTGTCCAGCAGGACGTCGTCGATGCCCCAGTCGGCCGTGACGGCCGCGAGACCGCCCTCGGTGACGACGAGGACGAGCGGACAGCCCGGTCCGGTGGAGCGCAGCAGCTGGCACAGGCTGCGCACCTGCGGAAGATCCCGCCTTCCGTCGATCAGGATGACGTCGGCACCCGGGGTGTCGACGAGTGCGGGGCCTTCCGCCGGAGCCACCCGCACGTTGTGCAGGAGCAGGCCGAGGGCCGGAAGCACCTCCGTCGACGGCTGGAGGGCGTTGGTCAGGAGCAGCAGAGAACTCATACGTCTGGTTCCTCCTCGGTCCCTGCGAGGACGTTTGCGGTATTGCTCTGCGATCCCGGGGCCCCGTACACCTGCGGTTTCCCGCTTCGTATACAACGCTTCCGAAAGCACAAAAGGACCCGGGGGCTACGCTGCCCGAGTCCTCTGCCCAGCAGAATAGCCCACATGCGCACTGGTCCGGCAGGTCATATGGCACGATCCGCGGTTCGTCCGAACTCTGAGACGGCGCGTCATGGGCCTTTGCGGACGTTTCTGACCACGGCCGACGGGGTGAGGATCGACGCTGCATACGATCCGGGGTCCGTTGTATACGACACCGGACGTCCACCTTCCGGTCACCTGGAGGATCTCGCGATCGTCGTCGCGCACGGCTTCACGGGTGATCTGGACCGGCCTCATGTGCGTCGGGTGGCGGGCGCCCTCGTCCGGTACGGGGCGGTGGTCACGTTCTCCTTCCGCGGGCACGGGGCGTCGGGCGGAAGGTCGACGGTCGGCGACCGCGAGGTCCACGACCTGGCGGCCGCGGTGGCGTGGGCGCGCGAGCTGGGGCACACGCGGGTGGCCGCCGTCGGTTTCTCGATGGGCGGCTCCGTGGTGCTGCGGCATGCGGCGCGGCACCAGGAGGGCGCGCACACGGACGCGGTGGTGGCCGTCAGCGCTCCTGCCCGCTGGTTCTACCGGGGCACCGCGCCCATGCGGCGGCTGCACTGGCTGGTGACGCGGCCCGAGGGCCGTCTGGTGGGCCGCTACGGGCTGCACACCCGGATCCACGGCCGTGGCTGGGACCCGGTCCCCGCCTCCCCCGTGGAGTCCGTCCCCCTGATCGCGCCGACGCCCCTGCTGATCGTGCACGGTGACCAGGACGGCTACTTCCCCCTCGACCACCCCCGGATGCTGGCCGACGCCGCCCCCGGCCACGCCGAACTCTGGCTGGAACACGGCATGGGCCACGCCGAGCACGCCAGCGACGAGGAGCTGCTGGCACGGATCGGGGCGTGGGCGGCCTCGCGCGCGGGCTGAGGCCCTGTCGTCAAATTCCCGCCTGCCCCGCGACGCCTGGTGCGGGGCCCGCCCTGCGGGCGGACGACGGGAATTTGACGACAGGGCCTAGCCTGACGGTGTTCACCACGACCGAGTTGAGGCAGCAGATGGCAAAGGGCACGGTGCGCTACTGGGCCGCCGCCAAGGCCGCGGCCGGGGTCGCCGAGGAGCCGTACGACGCGACCACGCTCGCGGAGGCTCTCGACGCGGCCCGCGGGCGACACCCCGGCGAACTCGTCCGCGTCCTGCGGCGATGCTCCTTCCTCGTCGACGGTGACCCCGTAGGGACCCGTGAGCATGAGACGGTACGGCTGGCCGAGGGCGGCACGGTCGAGGTGCTCCCGCCGTTCGCAGGAGGATGAGCGAAGCGATGAGCAACCAGCCGTACGAGGGGTACGACGCGGGGTACGACCCCTATCAGCAGCAGGGGTATCCGCCGCAGGCGCAGCAGCAGGGGTGGTACGACCCCAACGCCGTGTATCCGCAGCAGCAGTGGGAGGGGCAGGCGTACGGGCAGCCGTTGCCGCCCGAAGCACCGGCGTACGAGCCCCACGGCTACGGGGCACCCGGCGTTGGCGGCCTTGCCCACGGCGGCAGCGGCACGCAGACGGCGACCGCTCCCGAACCCCCCGTCGATCTCGCCGGCCTCCCCGCCAACCAGCGGGCCCGGCTCGAAGGGCGCTCGCCGATCATCGAGCCCGGGCTGCAGCCCGCCGCACTCACTGCGGTGCTCGGGGCGCTGCTCGCCGGGGCCGCGGCCCTCGGCACGTACGCCCTCGTCGTACCGCTCGTGATCCTGCAGGCCGTGACGGCGGCCGGCTGGTTCCGGCTGAACGGCATGTGGCCGGCCCGGCAGGGCATCGCGCTGGCGTTCCTGGGCGCGGTCACCGCGGACGTCGTGCTGCTCGTGGCCGGCCGGGAGCATGCGCCCGCCGCGATCCTCGGCACCCTCGGCGTCTGGGTGCTGCTGTCCCTCGTCCTGCAGCTGCGTTCGCACGCCGATCCGGACACGCGGATGTACGGCCTGATGGCGACCGTCGCCTCGGCCGCGCTGTCGATCCTCGCGGCCGGGCACCTCGCGGCACCTCAGGACGCCGTCACCGTGGGCGCGGTCGCGGTCGCCGTGGCGGTCCTGGCACGGGCGCTGCCGCTGCCGACCGTGGCCTCCGTGGTCGTGGCCCTGCTGGCGGCGGCGGGCGCGGGCATCGCGATGGGCGGGGCGACGGGCCTGGGCACGTCGGGTGCCGTCCTCGGCCTGGGCGCGGGCGCCTGCGCCCTGATCGGCCACCGGGTCGCCTCCTACGACTATCCGTCCCGCTTCGTTCACTTCACGGCGGGCGTCGCCCTGCCGCTGACGGCGGCGGCGCCGGTGATCTACCTGCTGGGGCGTGCCGTCGGCTAGGGCCGGTCACAGAGCGTGTCACACGGAGTGTCACAGGTGATCGACAATTCGGCGGCCGTCGGACCGTACAGGGTTACAGTCGCGCTCGACGGCCACCCGGTCGTCCGTGACCGCCGTAGTGGACGACCGCCGAGGTTGGGGAAACACCGAGCATGCGCGCACTGCGAATACTGCTGATCGTCGCCGTGATCCTGGGCGTCCTGTTCGTGATCGCGGACCGCGTCGCGGTTCACTTCGCGGAGAGCGAGGCGGCCGACAAGCTCAGGGCCACCGAGAACCTGGCCTCCACCCCGGACGTGTCCATCAAGGGCTTCCCCTTCCTCACCCAGGTGGCCGGCGGCGAGCTGGACGACGTCCACGTCGGCATCAAGAACTACGAGGCGGCCACCGGCAACGGCTCGGAGAAGATCCGTATCGACGATCTGAACGCCGAGATGAAGGGCGTGAAGTTCTCCGGGGACTACAGCTCCGCCACCGCGGCCAGTGCCACCGGCACCGCGCTCGTCACCTACGACGAACTGCTGAAGACGGCCAAGTCCGAGCCCACCCAGGTCGCGCCGGGCGTCACCGCCCGGGTCGTCGGCCTCTCGGACGGCGGCAACGGCAAGATCAAGGTCGCGGTCGAGGCCAAGGTCTTCGGCGCCAAGCTGCCCAGCCCGGTCTATGTGCTCAGTACGGTCACGGTGCAGGGCAACAAGGTGAAGGTGCACGCCGACGCCCTGCCCGCAATCGGCGGGGTTCAGCTGGCCGAGGGCCGGATCCGTGCCATCACCGACTTCCAGCAGGCGATCGACCAGCTGCCCGGCGGTATCCAGCTCGACAAGGTGCAGGCCGCCGAGGACGGCGTCGAGATCACGGTGAAGGGTTCGGACGTCAAGCTGGCCGGGTAGGACGACGTGCGGTGAACCACGGGTGTCCGAGGAGCGAGACACCCCCGTCCGTACCGCAGATGCGCAGCGGGACACGCGCGCCCCGGGGCGCGCGACGGCAGTCCGGGCGCTCAACTGTTCTCATATGGTGGACGATCGCATCTCAGGATACGACACGCCGGTGACACGCCCGGCTGTCCGTCCCTACGATCGAGCCCATGATGAAGCGACAGGCGGATCTCACGAAGCGGCGGGCAGTCGACCTGTGCCGCGTCGCCGCCATGCTCTGTCGCACTTTCTGAGCGGACGGGCCCGCAGGCCTTCCGCATTCCACCGCCCTGCTGAGGGCACCCCTGCGCCGCCACACGGGCGCGCGCACCCCTTCTCACTCGCACGCCCCGCCGCAACTGCCCCGGAGGAGAAAGAGCATGAGCCGCAGCGACGTCCTCGTCGACGCCGACTGGGTCCAGGAGCACCTGGACGACCCGAGCATCGCCATCGTCGAGGTGGACGAGGATACGTCCGCCTACGAGAAGAACCACATCAGGAACGCCATCCGGATCGACTGGACCAAGGACCTCCAGGACCCGGTCCGCCGTGACTTCATCGACCAGGCGGGCTTCGAGAAGCTCCTCTCGGCGAAGGGTATTGCCAACGACACCCTGGTGATCCTCTACGGCGGCAACAACAACTGGTTCGCGTCCTACGCCTACTGGTACTTCAAGCTCTACGGCCACGAGAACGTCAAGCTGCTCGACGGTGGCCGCAAGAAGTGGGAGCTGGACGCCCGCGAGCTGGTCGAGGAGGTGCCCGAGCGCGCCGAGACCACCTACAAGGCCAAGCCGCAGGACACGTCCATCCGTGCCTTCCGTGACGACGTGGTCGCCGCAATCGGTTCGTACAACCTGGTCGACGTCCGTTCGCCCGACGAGTTCTCCGGCAAGCTGCTCGCCCCCGCGCACCTGCCGCAGGAGCAGTCGCAGCGTCCGGGCCACGTCCCGACCGCCCGCAACATCCCGTGGTCGAAGAACGCCAACGACGACGGCACCTTCAAGTCGGACGAGGACCTCAAGGAGCTCTACGCCGAGGAGAAGATCGACCTGGCCAAGGACACCATCGCGTACTGCCGCATCGGTGAGCGCTCCGCGCTGACCTGGTTCGTCCTGCACGAGCTGCTCGGGGTCCCGAACGTCAAGAACTACGACGGCTCCTGGACCGAGTACGGCTCCCTCGTCGGCGTCCCGATCGAGCTCGGCGCCGCGAAGTAATCCCGGATCCCCGGACCTACCCCTAAGGAAGAACCATGTGTGGAGCGAAGGCCGGCGGCCCCGACGCCTCGACGATCAAGCCCGGTGAGACCACGATCCAGGGTCAGGTGACCCGCGACGGCGAGCCCGTCGTCGGCTATGTGCGCCTGCTGGACTCGACCGGCGAGTTCACCGCCGAGGTCCCGACCTCGGCGACCGGACAGTTCCGTTTCTACGCGGCCGAGGGCACGTGGACCGTACGCGCCCTGGTGCCGGGCGGCACCGCGGACCGTACGGTCGTCGCTCAGAAGGGCGGCCTCGCGGAGGTTGCGATCGCCGTCTGACGGCACACTCCACGACGGTCCCAGGGGCCGTCCGTGTACGGCTGAAGGGCCGCACCCCGGGGGTTGGACGCTTACCGGTCGGGGTGCGGCCCTTCGGCGCACCCGGGCATAGCCTGGAGGTATGTACGCACGCCGGCGTCATATCTACTTCGCCATGATGGGCACCTGCATCGGGTTGTTCGTCCTGGCCTGGGGAGTCGTGCGGATCTGGTCGGTTCCCGTGGCCGTGGGCATGTGCGTGGTCGCGATGGTGATCCCGCCGCTGGCGGCGATGGTGGCGAATCGTCGTGGCCCCGAGGACCGCTGGTGGGACGACCCGTCCGGGGACCCGCAGTCCGACGAGTGGTGGGACGAACTGGACGGGAAGAAGCGGCACTAGCCCCTTTCGGCGACAGGACCCAGGGGCCTTCGAGGCGTACAGCGGCCTACGAGGTGCAGGGGAGCCAGGCGTTCGTGCCGTCCGCGTTGTACCAGTGCCACTTGTCGCCGCGCATGCCCGCCGTCCGGAACGGCCTGCCGTGGTCGTCGATACGGGTCGTTCCCCGGCAGTCGCCCGCCCGCCGCCGGCGCGTCCCGAGCGGGCGCCCCGGCCAGGACAGGCGGCACGGCGAAGGGCGGCTCCGCGGCGGGCGCCGCGCACACCTCCGCCCCCGTCTCCGCATCCGGGAGCAAGCGGGTCCCGTACTGCCGGGCCCACCATCCTGGCCCCGGGCCAGGCCAGCCACGAGGGTGTGTCACTGGATCAGCAGGACGCGTCCGGCACGGGATCCCGGACCTCCACCCTCGCGGTGCGGCTCGACGGCGGTGACACGATCCGGAACCCCGTGAAGGCCTACGTCCACGCCCCCTCGATCACCGTCTCGGAGCCCACGGCGGCCGACGCGCTGGTCTCCTGACGCCTGCCGCCGGTGAGAGGTGCCCCTCCCGCCGGGAGGGGCACCTCTCAGTACACGAGCGCCTGTGTGTCCTCCGCCAGCGCCTCCTGGACGAACACCTGTGCGCCTGCGATGCGTACGCCCTCGATGACGTCCTTCTCCGTGATCTCGCGACGGGCCGCGCACTGGGTGCACAGGGTGATCCGCCCGGCTGCCAGGATCGACTCGACCAGATCGGGCAGCGGAGCCGCGTGCGGGAGCTCGAACTCGGCGGCCCGTCCCGGCAGCGCGAACCACGAGGACTCCCCGGTCAGCCAGAGCGAGACATCGACTCCGCTGGCCACGGCCACGGACGCCACGGTGAATGCCTGGGAACAGCGCTCCGGGGCGTCCTGCCCGGCCGTCACCTTGATCACGAGCTTCTTCGCCATGCCCGAATGGTAGTCCGAATCGTAATCAACTTCTGGTGCAACTCCTTGCGTTGTCCATGGGTCTCCTGTGCGCGCGGATACGGAATCCGCGCTTCGCGTTTCATGGGGGGACGTCTTGGAAGTCTCGGAAGTCGCGGATGCTCCCGAATCGGTGTCTGATCCGGGTCCGTCCGACGCGCCCGTCGTACGCCGCGGGCGGCGTACGACACTGCTGATCGCCGCGGCCGCCGTGCTCGGCGTCGTCGCCGGCACCTGCACCGGGTACGTCGTTCAGGCGGGCCGCAAATCCACGGCGCTGCCGCCGCTGTCACAGCCCGTACTCGCCCAGGCCAAGGGCAAAGGTCCCGAGCCGCTGTCCGCGGCGCAGGACCGTCGGATCCGAACCGATGGCGACCTGCGCAAGCTCCTGCTGAAGCGGCCGAGCGATGCGCAGGAGCCCCTGTACGCACCGGGCAACGACGGCTGGATGACGCTCACGGAGTACGCGGAGAGCTTCACCCAGCCGGCCAACGCGTTCAAGCATGAGATCAGCGTCGAGTTCCGCCGGGCCGCCGTCACCGCGTGGCGGACGGGCAGCACGTTCAGCGTCGAGATCCGTCTCGTGCAGTACCGCCAGGAGGAGCAGCTCGCCGCGGCCGACTCCGTCGAGAGCGGTCACTTCTGGGCGGAGAACGAGGCCGGCACCAGCAGCTGGGGCATCCCCGGTACGGCGGACGGCCGGGTGTACGTCCACACGAGGCCCGAAACCAAGTCGGGAGTGTCGGTGTACTCCGCGGAGGCGCACGCCTGGCGCGGTGACATCGCCATGGAGATCTGGATCTACGACACGAAGCCGGTCCCCGAGCAGAAGATCATGGACCTGGCGAAGCGGCAGGTGGGGCAGCTGTGAGCCAGAACATCGGCCCCGTCGAGCCCGCCACCGCGACCGTCGTCCTGCCCGACGGGCTCCCGGCCGCCCGCGGGCCCGTGCGCCGCGGCCGCCTCGCCGCCGTCGTCGGCGCCACCCTGGTGGCCGCCGCGCTGATCGCCGGGGTCGGGTACACCGTCGTGACCGTCAACGGTGCCGACCGGGATGCGGGCGCGCCCGTCTGGAAGTTCCCGGCGGCGAAGAAGGACGCCGGGGTGAAGAAGGCGTCCGGGCTCGCCGGCATGCTCGTGCCCTTCGGTACCGACGGATTCGTCCGCGGTCCCGACATCGCCCAGTACGGCGCCGACGCCGCGCTGAGCGGTCCCGAGGCCACCGCCCTGCGCAAGGAGTCGCTGCGCGATCTGCCGCGCTCCCAGCGGCTGCGGCTGTCGAAGCAGATCGAAAAGCAGCACACCAAGGGCATGGCGCTGCGCAGCTACCTCAGCACGTCCGAGGCGGGCAACTCGACGGCCTATGCGGACAAGGCGTTCACCATGGACATCGTCCTGACGCAGTTGGAGAGCCGCGCGGCCGTACGGGACATCTCGACGTTCCAGAGCGAGTTCCTGAACGCCCTGAACGTCTTCCGCAAGGGCCCGGCGATCCAGGGCCACAAGAACGCGCACTGCTTCCTGCCACCGCAGGAGGCGGGCGAGAAGCTCGACATGATGTTCTGCTCCGCGTACGAGGGCGACGTGCTCGTCACGGCGACGGCGTACGGGGTCAGGCCGATGGACACCAAGGGCGCCGCGCTGCTGCTCCGCACCCAGCTCGACCGTGTCACGGACCCGGGGGAGGCGGTATGACCGACCAGACGGAGCGGACCGACCAGACGGAGCGGACCGACCAGCCGCAAGGGACCGAACAACCGGAGCGGACCGGGCACCAGGACATGCTGGTGCCGCCGGCGCCCGGAACACCGCCGCTCGTCCCCCCTCCGGCCCCCGCGCCACCCCCGGTGAAGAAGGACCGCCGCCCCCTCCGCGCCCTGCTGCGCTGGACCGCCGCCGTCGCCGTGTTCGCGGTGGCCGGGGGCGGGACCGCGTACGGGATCACCCGGATGGAGCGCACCGACCTCCCCGGGCTCGCCACCGCCTCCGACGGCCGTTGGGAGTACCCGCAGCTGACCCGGCCGCCGCTGCCGTCCGGCAGCCCGGGGCCCTTCGCCGAGGAGAACAAGGCCAAAGCGCACTACGCGGACCTGCGGGCCCTGCTCCTGCCCGCCCCCAAGGGCGCCAAGACCGACGCGGCGCTGCGCGGTGCGGACGGCTGGCTGCCGACGACGGCCTTCCTCACGGAGTTCGACAAGGGCGACCGCGACGAGCTCGGGCAGCTCCTGACCGACAACGGACTGCGGCACATCGCCGCCCGCGGCTGGACCACCCAGGACGGCACGCACACCCGGATCTACCTGCTGCAGTTCGACACGGCGGTGGCAGCGGACGAACTCAAACTGGCCGACTACGAGGCGCCCCGGTTCGCCGTCCGCGGTGCCCCGCAGACGGCCCGGGACGAGGACTACCCGGACGCCGCCGACGTCACGAACGTCAACCACGAGGTGTACGCGGAGGCCAAACCGTACGGCGACGAGCAGGTCCGTGAGGCGTACCTGACCGCGGGCGACACCCTCGCCTTGGTCGTGCAGTCCAGGAGGGGCGGCGCCAAGGCCGTGCCCTTCCAGCAGACGGTCGTCCTGCAGAGCCAGCTGCTCGGCTAGCCGACCTCCGCGCGAGGGCCGGGTCCCGCCCGACTAAAGTGGGACCCGGCTCTTGTGTACCCACCCTCGCTCACCAAGGAGCACCCCGTGGAGATCTTCTTCGAAACCCTGCTGGTCCTGGTCTGCGTCGGCGTCCTCGCCTTCGCCGGACTGACCGTGAAGAAGCTGTACCAGGGCCAGCGCTGACCCCTGCACCGCCCACGTACTCGACATCCACGACGAAAAGCAGCTCATGATCGAGATCCCGTCCGACCTCCACAAGGGCCTCGTCCCGCTCGCCTTCCTGCTCGGCAACTGGGCGGGCGCGGGTGTGCACGACTTCCCCGGCTCCGAGAAGTGCAACTTCGGGCAGGAGGTCACCTTCACCCACGACGGCCGGGACTTCCTGGAGTACCACTCCCACACCTGGGTGCTGGACGGCGAGGGGAACAAGGTCAGGCCGCTGGAGTCCGAGTCCGGCTACTGGCGCATCGACGCGAACCGCCAGGTCGAGGTCACCATGGTCCGCAACGACGGGGTCGTCGAGGTCTGGTACGGCGAGCTGGCCGACAAGAAGCCGCAGATCGACATCGCCACGGACGCCGTCGCCCGGACGGCGGCCTCAGGCCCGTACACCGGCGGCAAGCGACTGTACGGCTACGTCAACAGCGACCTCATGTGGGTCGGCGAGAAGCAGACGCCCGAGGTCGAGCTGCGCCCCTACATGTCGGCCCATCTGAAGAAGGTCGTCACCCCGGAGGACGTCGAGCGCTGGGCCAAGGCGCTCCCCGACGACCTGCCGGACGACGGGATCGCCTTCTTCAAGTAGTTCTAGACTTTCCAGTGTGGTGAGCACCGACTGGAAGAGCGATCTGCGGCAGCGCGGCTACCGGCTGACCCCGCAGCGGCAACTTGTGCTCGAAGCCGTGGACACCCTGGAGCATGCGACCCCCGACGACATCCTCGTGGAAGTGAGGAAGACGGCGTCGGGGGTCAACATTTCCACCGTGTACCGCACGCTGGAGCTGCTCGAGGAGCTTGGACTCGTCTCGCACGCCCACCTGGGGCACGGCGCCCCGACGTATCACCTCGCGGACCGGCACCACCACATCCACCTGGTCTGCCGCGACTGCACGAACGTCATCGAGGCCGACCTCGACGTGGCCGCCGAGTTCACCGCCAAGCTGCGCGAGACCTTCGGGTTCGACACGGATATGAAGCACTTCGCGATCTTCGGCCGTTGCAAGGACTGTTCGCTCAAGAGTTCAACCACCAAGTCGTAGGCTTGGAGCCATGAAGAGCCCCCTGCTGTCCCTGCCCGGCGCCGTCCCGGCCGAGGGCGTGGACGAAGGCGTAGCCGCCCACTACGGCGACCTGTTCCGCGAGCAGCGCGCCCTTGCCGACGGCATCGGATTCGTGGACCTCTCGCACCGCGGCGTCATCACGGTCACCGGAGAGGACCGGCTGAGCTGGCTGCATCTGCTGCTCACCCAGCACGTCAGCGACCTGCCCCCGCACCAGGCCACCGAGGCGCTCATCCTCTCCGCGCACGGCCACATCGAGCACGCGCTGTACCTGGTCGACGACGGCGAGACGGTCTGGGCCCATGTGGAGCCCGGCACCCAGGAGGCGCTGCTCGCGTACCTGGAGTCGATGAAGTTCTTCTACCGCGTCGAAGTCGCAGACCGGACGGGCGATTTCGCGGTGGTCCACCTGCCGGCCGGTTCGATCGCCGAGGCCCCCGAGGGTGTCCTGGTCCGCGAGACACCGTACGGCCGTGATCTCTTCCTCCCGCGTACGGACCTGGAGTCGTACGCGGAGAAGAACGGCCCCGCGGCCGGACTCCTCGCCTACGAGGCGCTGCGCGTCGAGAACCACCGCCCGCGTCTCGGCTTCGAGACCGACCACCGCACCATCCCGCACGAACTGGGCTGGATCGGCACGGCCGTACACCTCCAGAAGGGCTGCTACCGCGGCCAGGAGACGGTCGCCCGCGTCCAGAACCTCGGCAAGCCGCCGCGCCGCCTGGTCTTTCTGCACCTCGACGGCAGCGATGTCCACCTCCCGCCCCACGGCACGGAGCTGCGCCTCGCGGGAGCCGAGAGTGGGGAAGGGCCGGAGGGCCGCAGGATCGGCTTCGTGACGACGTCGGTACGCCACCACGAACTGGGCCCGGTCGCCCTCGCCCTGGTCAAGCGGAACGTCCCGGTCGACGCCCCCCTGATCGCGGATTCGACGGCTGCGGCGCAGGAAGTGATCGTCGAACCGTAGGGGCCCCGGGGGCCGCTCAGATCTCCAGCAGCACCGTGAACGGGCCGTCGTTCGTCAGTGACACGCGCATCTGCGCACCGAACCGGCCCGTCGCCACCGTCGCACCCAGCGAACGGAGCTGGGCGACCACCTCGTCGACGAGGGGCTCGGCGACATCCCCCGGCGCGGCCGCGTTCCAGGTGGGGCGGCGGCCCTTGCGGGCGTCGCCGTAGAGCGTGAACTGGCTGATGACCAGCAGCGGCGCGTCGATGTCGGAGCAGGACCTCTCGTCGTGCAGCATGCGGATCGACCAGAGCTTGCGGGCCAGTTGGGCCGCCTTCTCCTTGGTGTCGTCATGGGTGACCCCGACGAGCACGCACAGCCCCTCGCCGCTGATCTCGCCGACCGTCTCGCCGTCCACGACGACACTCGCGCCGTCCACCCTCTGCACCACCGCACGCATGGGGACCATGATGCCGTGCCGCCTCCTCGCATCCTTCTCCGGTGTTCTCTTAAGAGGGGATTCTTATTGGCCCTTAGCCCCCCATCTGGGGCGGATCGGGAGCAGTCAGTCACATAGCGGCCACTTGGGGTGGCACGATGCGTCTGTTGCGGCGCACCCGTGGGGGTGCCGCGCCGGTCGAGGGGACGGTAAGAAGTACATGAGCACACCGAGTACCGGGCAGTCGCCCGGGGCTGTGGCGCCCGCCCGTACGGAAGGCGGGGTGGAGCACCGGCCGCCCGTGCAGCGCACGGACAGCCCCCCGCCTGTGGACCTTCCCCCAAGCTCTTCGAGCAGGGGGGACCCCCAGGCGCACGATCTTTCCGCACTGCGGCTGCCCGAGCTGCGCGCGCTGCGCCGGGACGCCCATCAGGACGAGGCCGACCTCAGTTATGTACGGCGGCTGATCCAGGGCCGTATCGACATCCTGCGGGCGGAGCTGGCGCGGCGCGGGGCAGGAGCGGCGCCCGCGGGGGTGATGGAGCGGCTCCCGGAGATCCTCAGGGACGCACCCGCCCGGCAGCGCTCCTCGGCCCGGCATGTGACGCTCGGCACACCGCACGGCGAGGAGTACCGGCGGCTGGCGGCCGAGGTGCTCGCCGAGGTCGAGCTGTCGGACCTGGAGGCGCGTACGGACGACGAGTTGGGCGCGGGCATGGGCAGGCTCGTGCGGTACGAGCAGCAGGTCTCCCGGCGGCGGCAGCAGCTGCAGCGCACGGCGGACGATTGCAGTGCCGAGATCGCGCGCAGATACCGTGAAGGAGAAGCACAAGTAGACGACCTGCTCCTGTGATACACGGAGGGCCCCTGATACGCGGAGGGCCCCGGCGAACCCGGGGCTCCTCGTGCGTACACGGTGGCTCCGGGACTCCGGCGGCCGGGGCGGGTCCCTTCCCACCCCGAAGGCCGCCGCCCATGTCCATCCCTGCCCAGTCCACCACGTCCACCACGTCTGCGCCTGCCGTGCCCCCGGTGCTCGCCGAGGTGGTGCGTTCCGGGTTCGTCGAGGGGCGGCACCGGGGAAGCCTGGTGCCGCCGGCCGCGGACGGATCCGTGGAGTTCGCGCTCGGGGACGTGACGGCGCCGGTCTTCCCGCGGTCGTCCAACAAGCCGATGCAGGCGGCCGGCCCGCCCCGGACGACGGTGGCCGTATCGACCTGGTGGACGACTCCGACGTCCGCACGCTCGGCCCCCGGCTGCACGAACAGTTCCGCCGCAGCCAGGCCGGCGCCATTGACCGCGACGACCGCTGGTGGCAGATCAGCACGGGTGCCGTGCGCCTGGACCGCGTCTCCTGGACGGAACCCTTCTACGCCGTGTACCGCTCCGCCACGAGCGAGGCCGAGGGCCTCGCCGCCTATGTGTGCGACGACCACTGGGGCGACGGCAAGCGTCCGCTGAACACGGCGACCGTCAAGGGACTGATCACCACGAGTCCGGCCGCGGAGCGGGCCCTGTGGCACTACCTCTGGAAGTCGTGGACGACGCGGGACTGACCGGCGGCCGCTACCTGTTGGAGGCCGGCCCGGATGGCGCGGAGTGCACGCCGACCGACCGGGACCCCCATCTGACCCTCGCCGTGGGCGATCTGGCGACCCTGTGGCTGGGCGACGAGTCCGCCGTGCGGCTCGCGGCGCTCGGGCGTGTGCGGGAACAGCAAAAGGGCGCCGCCTCCGTCGCCGACGCCCTGCTGCGTACGCCCAGGCGGCCATGGTGCCCGGACAGCTTCTGAACCGCTCCTTCCGTGCGGGTGGTGGCTGCTGTGCTGTGTTCATCCGTAGCGATTCAGTTGTGGTTGTGGTGATGCGGCATGGTGCGGACCGACCGGGCTCCCGGCTCCCCTCCGGAAGGGAGTCCGATCGGCCAACGTCTCTCGAACGTTTGACCATGTTTTTCAAGAGCGGTCAAGCTTGCTCGAACTTCCCGAAGTTGGCGACCAACTTCACCTTACTTATCTCCACTTGGAGTCGTCTCATAACCACCTTCCTATGAACTGCCCAAAGATGGCGTAAAGTTGTAGTGTTTGGCCGTGGAGCCGGAACATGCCGCCGTCAATGGGCGGAAGAGGTCACAACGGCCACAGAGGTCCCACCACGACGTGGCCGACGAGCTGCGCAGCCGGATCAGGTCCGGAGTGCTGCGGCCGGGCCAGCGCATGCCCACGCAGGCCATGCTGGCGGACGAGTTCGGCGTGGAGCGCGGAGCCGTACGCCAGGCGCTGCGCATCCTGCAGTCGGAGCACCTGCTCACCAATGTCTCCAAGGGGAGCCCTGCGACGGTCGCCCAGCTCACGGGCGGGGCGCCGGCCGGGCCCGAGGACCAGCCGCAGCCCACGATGGTGGCGCTCGCCCCACGGATATCCGCCGCGTTCGCGGCTCCGCACGTGGAGATAGACGCCCTGTGCCTGACATCGGTGTCGCTGACGCTCGCCATGTACGAGCCGTTGCGCGAGATTCACGCGGGGCGCATAAAACCGGCCAGGGTCGACGTACGAGTCCTGCTGCCGAGCGGCCGGATCGAGCTGGCGTTCCCCACACCCGTGGAGGGGGCGGACGACGACGACCGGCTGCGCCGGCGCTGGCTGGCGCAGCGCAACGCGCAGGGCCAGGTCCTGAGGCACAACCTGCTGGCGCTGCGCAGTACGCACGGCATCGACGTGCACGTCTCCTTCCGCGCGCTGCCCTTCACCCCGCCCGTGAAGCTGTACCTGCTCAACGGCACGGAGGCGCTGTTCGCCTACTACACGCTCACGCGCCGCGGCGAGGAGATCGACCACGAGTACCTGGAGATGTACGACGCGGAGGGCACGCGGTCCATGCTGTTCCCCTTCGCCCAGGGGGCGGGACTGCGGGACACGACCTTCGTGGAACAGTCGCACCTGTGGTTCAACGCCCTCTGGGAAACCATCACCACGGAGCTGACACTCTCCCAGTGACCCCTGATACGACGCAGACTGAGCCGGTGACAGCAGAGACTGAGCAGCTGCGCGGGCTGGTCACCGGCACACGGTTCGTGCTCTTCGACTTCGACGGGCCGATCTGCCGGCTGTTCGCGGGCCACTTTGCGGAGGGCGTGGCAAGGGATCTGGTCGAGTGGCTGGAGAGGCAGGGGCTGCAAGGACTGTTGACCGAGGAGGAGCGCGACCACCCGGACCCGCAGGCCGTCCTGCTGGCGGTCCACAAGCGGCACCCGGGCAGTGATCTGGTCGCCGAGCTGGAGGAACGGCTCACCCAGCAGGAGCTGAGGGCCGTGGCCTCCGCACAACCCACTGGGCACGCCGATCCACTGGTACGCACCTGGAGGGCGCTCGGCGCACGGCTGGCGATCACCACCAACAACTCGGCGCGGGCGGCCGCCGCGTACCTCGCGGGCCGCGGACTCGCGGAGTGCTTCGCGCCGCACATCTACGGCCGCACGCCCGAACTCCACCGGATGAAGCCGGACCCGTATCACCTGAACCGGGCCCTGCGAGCCATGGGGGCGGCCCCGGACGCCGCCGTGATGATCGGCGACGCCCCCTCGGACCTGGCGGCCGCAGCACAGGCCGGCGTGCCGTTCCTCGGCTACGCGCGCAATGAGCGAAAGGACAAGCTCCTGCGCGACGCGGGCGCGGAGACGATCGTGACGTCGCTGGAGCCGGTGCTGCGGGTGCTGCGGGGTCACAGCGCAGGCTGAGCGACCATCACCGCGAGGACGACCGCCCCGATGGAGCTGCAGGTGGGGTTCTTGGCCTTGATGCCGACGGTGAGCAGCAGCAGGCCGATGATGCCCATCGTGCCGTACCTCCACTGGACGAACTGCTCGAAGCCGACGACGAAGACTGCGGAGAGAAGGGCTATGGCGGGCACGGCGGCACCTCTTTTCGAAGGGGTGGACCTTCACGTTCCGGGTGGCGGGGCAGGGGGGAATCAGCCGTCTGCATGGGGTGACTACCTGCGGATGATGCGTGAGAGGAAGCAAACCCTCCGCCAACTCCGAAAAGTTGGCAGCCAACTTCAATAGAGTTATCCCCAGTTGGCCCCTAGTGATAAACAAGTCTCAAACAACTCCCCTTAGATGGGCAGAGGTTGTAGCGTTTGGTCGTGACCCAGGAGAACGTGGCAGTGAACGGCAGCAGAAGACTTTCGCCTCCGGAGATCGCCGACACACTTCGGGACCGCATCCGCAGCGGCGACCTGAAGGCCGGCGACCGCCTGCCCACCCAGGCCGAACTGGCCATGGAGTTCGGCGTGGAGCGGGGGGCGATCCGCCAGGCGCTCCGCATACTGCAGGACGACGGGCTGCTGACTCACGTCAGCAAGGGAAGTCCGCCCAGGGTCGCCGAACCGCAGCAGGTCCGGGACGAGCCGCAGCCGACGATGGTCGGGCTGGCGCCGCGGCTCGCGGAGGCGTTCGCGGCACCGCACGTCCGCATCGACGCGGCCTGCCTGACCGCCGAGACCCTGATGCTGGCGCTGGGCGCACCTGTGCGACTGATCCACGAGGGCAGGATTCGCCCTGAGTCGATCGACGTCCGCATCCTGCTGCCGTCCCGTGACATCAATCTGGCGTTCCCCGTGCCGGTCAGCGGCCGAGGCGAGGACGACCCGGTCCACAAGCGCTGGCTGGACCAGCGGAACGCCCAGGGCCATGTCCTGCGCCACAACCTCCAGGCCCTGCGTTCGTCGCACGGCATCGACGTCCGTGTGACGTTCCGCGCGCTGCCCTTCACCCCGCCCGTGAAGCTGTACCTCCTCAACGGGACGGAGGCCCTGATCGCGTACTACATGCTCACCAAGCGGGAGGAGGAGGTGGAGAGCCAGACCCTCGAGATGTACGACGCCCTGGGCACGGAGTCGCTCCTCTTCTCCTTCGAGAGCCGGGCGGGCCGGCGCGACGCGGCGTTCGTGGAGCAATCCCAGAAGTGGTTCAACGCCCTCTGGGAAACCATCACGACGGACCTGACACTCTCCTAGTGACTTCTGATACGACACGGACCGACCAAGCGGCAGAAGAGACCGAAAACCTCCGGGAACTGATCACACGTGTCCGCTTCGTGCTCTTCGACTTCGACGGGCCGATCTGCCGCCTGTTCGCGAGACACTCGGCGGAGGACGTGGCGAGAGATCTGGTCGAGTGGCTGGAGGGGCAGGGGCTGCAAGGACTGCTGACCGAGGAGGAGCGCGTCCACCCGGACCCGATGGTCGTTCTGTACGCGGTGAACCGCCGGCGCCCGCGCAGTGATCTGGTGGCCGAGCTGGAGGAACGGCTCACCCAGCAGGAGCTCAAGGCGGTGGCCACCGCCTGGCCCACCGCCTACGCGGATCCGCTCATACGGACCTGGGCCGCGATCGGAGCCAAGCTGGCCATCGCCACCAACAACTCGGCGCGGACGGCCACGAGCTACCTCGCCGGTCGCAGAACAAGCCGCTGCTTCGCCCCCAACGTCTACGGCCGAACCCGGGACCTGCACCACCTCAAACCGCATCCGCACTGCCTGAACCGCGCGCTGAGCGCCATGGGCGCCGCTCCCTCCTCCGCCTTGATGATCGGCGACACCCCCTCCGACCTCGATGCCGCTCAACAGGCCGGCGTGCCTTTTCTGGGCTACGCGCGCAACAGCAGCCAGGAGAAGCTGCTGAGGGAAGCCGGATCCGAACACGTGGTGAGCTCGCTGGAGCCGGTACTGCGGATACTGCGTGATCAGAGCCGCTCATAACGTCGTTCACGGGCCCCTCCCGCACCCGCGGGGGTATAGCGTGCCTGCCTCTACCCCTCGGCGGGGAGCGACAAGGAATCAGGGGCCAATGTCACCCGAGTCTTCGGCTGCCCGGCAGCGGGCCAGTGAGATCAGCGCGGACCGTGACGCCGTCGAGGGTCCGCTTCAGGGATATCACCACGAGACCTATGTGATCCCGCTGCCGGACAAGCTGGCAGGGCCTCGTGTGCGTGGGAAGTTCCGTGAGCCGCGCGAGAACCTGCTCTGGTTCGACCGCCGGTGCTTCGCCTCGGAGGAAACACTGATCCTGGCGTTGCGTGACCGCATTCGGGGCATCCCGGACATCATCGACGTGGCCGACGGTGTGCGCCTGCAGAGGTTCATCGAAGGGCGGACGCTGGGTTCGCTCTATGTGTCCGGCCAAGAGATCCCCGACGGTATCGCCACCCAGATTCTCGATCTGTTCCGGCACATGGCCCGTGTGACCCCGGGATCCCTCGTGGTGGAGCGAGAGTGCCGGCCCGAGGACCGGCCCGCCGAAGGCGACACCGGGGCGTTTCTGGAACGCCTCATCTGTTTTGTCGAGGAGCGCGTCTACCGCAAAAACCTGTTGGCGTTTCCGGGCCTGTTCGCCTCTCTGGGACTGGACGAGGACTCCTTCAAATGGCTCAGGAAGCACGTCGCCGGCCTGAGCGAACGGCCTTTCTGTCTGTTGCACGCCGATCTGCACAGGGAGAACTTCATCGTCGACGCCGAGCACCGGCTGTGGACCATCGACTGGGAACTGGCCATGGTCGGCGACCCCCTCTACGACTTGGCGACCCATCTCCATCTGACGCGCTATCCGATGGTGCAGCAGCGCGTGATGGCGAGGCGATGGTGCGAGGTGATGGAGGAGGAAAGGCCCGGCAGCTCGCACGGCTGGCAGGAGGATCTCCCGAGGCTGCTCGACTTCAAAAGGGCCCAGTCCGTGTTCACCGACATCATCCGTGCGACCCAGTTCCTCCGTTCCTGGCCGGAGCCCGGCGAGCGCGTCCTGGCGCAGAAGGCCGTGAAGGTGCGCCAGGTGCTGGCCGCCGCCGCGCAGCCGCTGGGTCTGGAGTCCGTGCCGAGCCTGGGACGCATCGCGGCGGCACTCGCGCCCTGGCAACAGCCGGTCAGGCCTGGGTCATCAGAACGACGAAAAGGGTGACCGCCCAGCAGGTCATGGCCGTGTTGCGGGCCCGTATGCCCACCGCGGCCACCGTCATGAGCAGCACGCCCCACAGTCCGATCCGTGACTGCACCATCTCCGCCACCCCGAATTGGACAGCGGCCCCCACCAGTTGAAAGACGACCATGTGCCCCACCCACCCTTGTCCACTTCAGCGAAACTGGCAACTACCCGTCCAATTGGACTGGTTGCCTTGTCTTGGTTGTCCCCTGACTGCTTGATCCCTTAACCGGCAGGGTGTTGGACTGCTTGGTTGACCGAAACTGGTTTGGCTGCCGGAGGGAGGAGGTACGGTCGGCGTGTGGATGGAGAGCGGGTCGGTGACGGTGGCGGCAAGGAGTTCGACCGTGTCGCGGGAGCCCTGCGTGCTCGGATAGCCGACGAGACGTATCCGCTGAACGGCATGCTGCCCCCTCAGCGGGCCCTGGCCGAGGAGTTCGGAGTGTCCCGCGACACCGTGCAACGGGTGATCAGGGAGCTCACCAGCGAGGGCTGGATCGAATCACGGCGCGGCAGCGGGTCGAGAGTGATCATGACTCAGCGCATTCAGTCCTCGACGCCCCGGAGCATGAAGTCGGGTGGTGCGGTGACGGTGGGGTCATTCATCGAGCAGGCGTTCAATTTGCAGGATGTCGCGCTGGATGTCTTCACGCTGACCTCGGAGTCGCTCGACATGCATCTGCGGATGCTGTACGACAAGTGGGTCCGTGATCGGAGGGCCGAGTCGCAGTTCACGCCTCCGCGTGTGTCCGTGCGGCTTCTGCTGCCGTCGGAGGACATCGAACTTCCTTATCCCCGGGCCAAGAACCCCGGAGATGACGCCGCTGTGAGGGAGCGTCATCTGGAGATCGCCCGGGAGCACACGTCGTCGCTGCGGCGCGTGCTGGGCAACCTCCAGGCATCCAAACTGGTCGAGTCGTTCGACCTGCAGGTCCACCACGTGAGAGTGCCTGCGGCGTTCAAGGTGTACCTGTTCAACGAGGCCGAAGCGCTGTTCGGCCCGTACGTGGTGGATGAGCGTCCCATCGTTCTGGACAGCGGCGAGGAGATCGAGTCCCTCGATGTGATCGGACTCGGTGCCACCCTCACGCACCACATCAGGGACGACGACCCGAACTCGCCCGGCTCCACCTTCGTCGACAGCATGCAGTCATGGTTCAACTCCGTGTGGGACCTGCTCTCGGCGTGACCGGACAGGGTCAAAGCGGCGCGCCGTGGGGGAATGCGCCCCGGGCTGGCTTTACCTCATTGAGACCACTCATGAGGGTGTGAGGTCCCGGCTGCCGCTAGTGTTGCCGCAACCTCAGTTACAGGAGTGGCCCGTGGGCGCACCTCCGGTTCCCCGACGGGTCTTCTGGGAACGATGGGCTGCCGATGACGCCTACGACGAGTTCGTCGGGCAGGCGAAGCAGGTCGGGCTGATGACCGGCGGTCATCACAACCGCAACTATGTGCTGCCCCTGACCGAGGCGATGGCGCGTAGGGTGCAGCGCGAGCCGGGCACGAATGTGACCGTACGGATCCGCAGGCCCGAGGCCCTGCCGGTCGTGATCAGGACCTGGGAGGACGAGGCAGAGATCCTCGATGCCATCAAGGGGGAGCTGCCTCATGTACCCGTGTGCCTCGCCCGGGGCCGGGGCTCGTCCATCCACAGCTATGTGGATGGTGTTCCGCTCTCCACGGTCTGCCCGAACGGCAAGCCCCTCGACGGGCTCCTGATCGGCGCGCTGGCGAGGCTTCTCGCGCAGATGGCACAGGTACGCAGAGAGGCCCTGCCGCGGTTGCCCGAGGGCTGGCCGCTCAATGACAAGGACAGCCAGGGTTTCCTGCGGACACTCGCCTTCCTCGCGGACCGTCAGATCCGTCAGCCCAATTGGACTGCCTTCGGGGGACTGTTCGCCGCATTGGGGATCCCCGAGGACGCCCTGATCCGGCTGGCCGAACGGGTGCCTCTCATGGCCCGGCGTCCGTTCAGTCTGCTCCATGCGGATCTGCACCGGGACAACGTGATCGTGTCCTACCGCGGTGAGCCGCCACTGATCTGTGTGGACTGGGAGCTCGCGACGTACGGCGACCCCCTCCACGACCTCGCCACGCATCTCGTCCGGATGCAGTACCCGGAGTTCCAGTGGGGCGAGGTGATCGATTCCTGGGCGCGGGCCATCCGGGAGACCCGGCCGATGGCAGCGAATGGCCTGGCCAGGGACCTTCGGCACTACGTCGCGTTCGAGCGCGCTCAGTCCATCTATCCGGACGTGATGCGTGCGGCGAAGTCCCTGGAGGGCTCGCTGGACCAGAAGAGTCTGGACGCGGCGACCGCCACGGTGAGCCGTGCCCTGCAGGCCGCGGCCGAACCGCTCAGGCTGGCCCACGTGCCGGACGAGGCCGAGATCCAGCGGGTTCTCATCCGGTGGCAGGCGGCACGGCGTGACCGCGTGGCAGGTGTACGTCGCACGGTCACCGCCCTGCCGTGGAAGGCCGACGAGCGGTTTTCGGAGCACCCTCGCTTTCCGCGTTCGTCCGTTCTCGATGCCTTGATCGCTGAGGGCTCCGCACCCGCCAACCGCGTGTTCAAAGGAACCGCCCACCTCAACTCGGTGGTGCGTGTGCCGGGCATCGACTTTCCGGTCGTGGTACGACGCAAGGTGGCATCGGCCTGTCGACGCGAACGCGGCTACCTGAGCGAACACGCCGTTCTCGGAGCCATCGAGCTGTCCGATGCCGGCGTGATGGCGCCGAGGGTGCTGGCCCTGGGCGAGAGTCACACCAACGACCCGTTCGCCATCCACACGTATGTCGGCAGTCCCGAAGGCGACCAGCCGCCGAACCACCCCGTGAACGGTCTGCTGCCGCACGAGGCGGACGGGCTGGTGGACCAGCTCTGTGCCCTGACGCGGGTCGACTATGCCCCACTGGATCCGACGGCCGGGGAGTGGGCCGCGAACGCCGGTTTCTACCGCTGGCTCAGTGAGCAGCTGGTTCTGCTGGTGGAGGGGTTGCCCAAGGAGTCCCAGCAGCTGGCCAGGGTTCTCGGCCTGCCCGATGCGCAGCGCCTGCGGGAGATCCTTTCCCGGCACCAGGTCACTCAACGCCGGCCGGCCTTGCTGCACGCCGATCTGAACCCCTGGAACCTGGTCCGCCGTGACGACTCCTTCGCGCTCACGATCATCGACTGGGAGATGGCGATGGTCGGCGACCCCCTGTACGACCTGGTCCGTCATATGCACCTCACTCCGACCCGGCAGGAGATCCGTGACCGGATGTTCCGCCGCTGGGAGAACGGCCTGCCCGGTGAGTACACCAAGGACTGGAGGCAGGACTGGCTCGTGTATCGCTGGATCGAGATCGTCCGGTCCGCGTATGTGGACCTCGACCGCCTGGTCACGGGTGCCAGCCTCGACGCCCCCAACGTGCGCAGGGCGGTGGACTCGTACGCGATGACCCTGGAGGCCGCCACGGCCTCACTCGGCCTGCCGATCCGGTCCACGGCCAACCCCTACCTGGCCAGGGCGCTGCCGCACGGCGACCACGACAGTATGTGAGGGACGGGATCTCGCAGCGGGACCAACTGCTCCTCCTCGTACGGCAGATGGGCCTCCAGCTCTCCGGTGAGACGTTCCACTTCGGGGAGGACGAGAGCGGGGTCGGCGTCCTCCCGCGACACGGTCCGGCGCAGTTCGTCGAGGAGGACGGCACTCCGCTCGTGTTCGCCGCGCAGCCGGTTCAGGGCCGGTGCCAGTTCCGGGTGACGGTCGGCGAGGAACGGGAACAGGGCGATGTCCTCGCCGGTGTGGTGGTTGCCGAGGCCCTGGAAGAAACGGCGGACCCCTGGCCCGCCCCCGCCTCACTCGGAGGCCGGGCACCCGACTCGCTCGCGGCCCATGGCCGACCCGGCAGTCATGAGCGGAACGCCGGCGGGGTACGCGAGGCCGTGCCAACGGTTTGGTGTGTCACCCGTCCGCCCGGCGGCGCCTCACACCGTCCCGGGCGCGACGGGTGTGGGATGTACGCCGATGGTGCGACACCCGCGCGTGGCGTGGCGCACTTTTGCAAGCAGGTGCTTGCAATTGTTAGCGCCGTTGCGGCAAGGTGGGGGCATGGCATCGCTCAACGTCGGCAATCTCGGTGAGTACCTGCGCGAACAGCGGCGCAATGCGCAGCTGTCGCTCCGGCAGCTCGCCGACGCCGCCGGGGTGTCCAATCCGTATCTGAGCCAGATCGAGCGCGGGCTGCGCAAGCCGAGCGCGGAGGTGCTGCAGCAGGTCGCCAAGGCGCTGCGGATCTCCGCCGAGACGCTGTACGTGCGGGCCGGCATCCTCGACGCCGAGCGGGACCGGGACGAGGTGGAGACGCGCGCCGTCATCCTCGCCGACCCCACGCTCACCGAGCGGCAGAAGCAGGTGCTGCTCCAGATCTACGAGTCCTTCCGCAAGGAGAACGGCTTCGAGATCGCCCGGGCGGACACGGACGACGCCCAGGACACCGCAGCCCCCGGCCCCCGCACGGCCGACGGCAGCGATGCCGGTCCGCAGCAGAGCGCCAGTTGACCGAGACGACCGAGACAACCCAGACCACCGACACGACCGGGACGATCGGGACGACGGCAAAGCGCCCCGCGGACCACCCAAAACCCTCAGCCGAAAGCCGAACCGGGAGGACCATTTCCATGGCCATCACCGACGACCTGCGCAAGACCCTCAGCGACCCGACCCCGCTCTACTTCGCCGCCGGCACCGCCGACCTGGCCCTCCAGCAGGCCAAGAAGGTGCCCGGCCTGGTCGAGCAGTTCCGCGCCGAGGCCCCGGCCCGTATCGAGGCCGTGCGCAACACCGACCCGAAGGCCGTCCAGGAGAGGGCCGCGGCCCGCGTCAAGGAGGCCGGCGCCCGCGCCAAGGAGACGCAGGAGAACATCCAGACGAAGGTCGGCGAGTTCTTCAGCACCCTCGACTCGGACATCAAGAAGTTCGGCACCAGCCTCGACGCCGACCTGAAGAAGCTCGGCGAGACCGCCCAGGACCTCGCCCTGCGTGGCGTCGGCGTCGCCGCCGAGTACGCGGTCAAGGCCCGTGAGACCTACGAGAAGGTCGCCGAGCACGGCGAGCAGGCCGTAAAGACCTGGCGCGGCGAGGCCGCCGAGGAGATCACGGAGCTGGCCGTCGCGGTCGAACCGAAGGCGGAGCCCGTCGTCGTCAAGGACGAGCCGAAGCCGGCCGAGGTCAAGGCCGAGCCCCTCGAGGACAAGAAGGTCCCCGTGAAGAAGGCCCCCGTGGCCCGCAAGACGACGGCGAAGAAGACCACGCCGCCGGCCAGGTAAGAGGTACCGGGAACGGGCCGGGCACCCTTGGGGTGTCCGGCCCGTTCTACGGGTACGGTGGCCGCGTAGGAGTCAGTGGGAACGGGCGGTGGACAACATGCTGATGCTGGGCTTCGCAGGGTTCTTGGGACTGTTGAAGATCGTCCTGATGGCCCTTGCCGCGTTCGGGCTCTTCGATGCGGCGTTCCGGCGCGAGGACGCGTTCCGCGCCGCGGACAAGCAGAACAAGGTGTTCTGGCTGGTGATCCTGGCGATCGCGCTGGCGGTGAGCTACCTCTTCTCGATCTTCTCGTTCCTGCCCGTCATCGGCGTCATCGCGAGCATCGTCTACATCGTGGACGTACGGCCCGCGCTGAAGCAGGTCTCGGGCGGCGGCCGTCGTGGCGGAAGCAGCAGCGACGGTCCGTACGGTCCGTACAACGGCGGCCGGTAGGCCACGGCCCGCGGGGGCGGCGGGGGTCGGGCCGGTCACGGCTCCCGGTCGAGCAGCACGACCGCCACGTCGTCGGTCAGCTCCCCGCCGTTGAGGTCGCGGACCTCGTTGACCGTGGCGCGCAGCAGCGCCTCGCCCCGCAGGCTCTCGGCCAGCCGGCGGCGGACCAGCTCCACCAGGCCGTCCTGCCCCAGGCGCTCCCGGCCTGCACCGACCCGGCCCTCGATCAGACCGTCGGTGTAGAGCATCAGGCTCCAGGCGCGGCCCAGCTCGACCTGCATACGCGGCCAGCGGGCGTGCGGCAGCAGACCGAGCGCCGGGCCGTTGTTGTCGTACGGCAGCAGTTCGGCCGGCCTGTCCGGGCGGGCGATCAGCGGGGACGGGTGGCCGGCCAGGCACAGTCCGGCGCGGCGGCCGTCCGGCGCAATGTCCACCGTGCACAGCGTCGCGAAGGTCTCGTCGCTGGCCCGCTCGTGTTCCAGTACCTGCTGGAGCGTGGAGAGCAGCTGGTCGCCGCTCAGTCCCGCCAGCGTCAGCGCGCGCCAGGCGATGCGCAGCTCCACGCCGAGCGCCGCCTCGTCCGGGCCGTGCCCGCAGACGTCGCCGATCATCGCGTGCACCGTGCCGTCCGGCGTACGAACCGTGTCGTAGAAGTCACCGCCGAGCAGCGCGCGCGAGCGGCCGGGACGGTAGCGGGCGGCAAAGCGCAGCGAGGAGCCCTCCAGCAGCGGGGTCGGCAGCAGGCCGCGCTCCAGACGGGCGTTCTCCTGCGCCCGCAGCCTGGACTCGGTCAGCCGCCGCTCGGCCGTGTCCGACCGCTTCCGCTCGACCGCGTACCGGATGGCGCGGCTCAGCAGCCGTCCGTCCAGCTCGTCGCGGAACAGATAGTCCTGGGCACCGACGCGCACCGCCTCGGCGCCGCGCTCGGCGTCGCCGGACGCGGTGAGCGCGAGGACGGCATGGCGGGGCGCGAGCTGCAGCACGTGCCGCAGCACGGCCAGCTCGTCGTCCTCCTCGGCGGCCCGGCCGGGGGCGGGCAGTGCGAGGTCGAGCAGGATGCACTGGACGTCGTCGGTGAGCAGCCGCTCGGCCTCGGTGAGGTTGCGGGCGGTGCGCAGCCGGATGGGCCGGCCCGCCGAGTCGAGCATCTCGGGCACGATCGGCGAACCGGCCGGGTCGTCCTCGATCACCAGCAGGGTGAGCGTGTCGGTCGTGGCTTTGGTACGGGCCGCCCCCAGAGCGGCCTGGCTCCCGGGCGGGGGCGCGGCCTGAGCCTGACCACTCCCCACGGCCGGGATCGCTCTCTGCCGCGGTACGGGTACGGGCATCGTCTTGGGTTCCTTCCCTCCCCCCGAGGGCACGGTGGGGCGAGGGACCTCGACCCACCGACGGGGACCATAGCGGTAGCCGAGGCCGCAACGGAATGCCTGACCGCGTGGCGTTGGGCAACCCGCCGCAGTCATATGCCGCATCCCCTCCCGCAGTTGGACACGGTGTGACCCGGCCGGGAATGACGAAAGTCACGTCGGGCGGAGGTTTGACGGCGAGTGTTGTGTCACCCGTCACATGGGCCGCGTCACGTGCGGTGTGTCACGCGGGTGTGTTCACGCGGGCGAGTCACGTGGGGCGTATCACTCGACCGGTCGCCAAGGGCAAAGCCCGTCCGGCGGTTGAGGACGAGCCCGAAGGGCGATCGACGGTCACACCGCCGGACGTCCTACGCGTCCGGGCGTACGACCCCCAGTATCGGCATCGAGCCCGCGCCCGCGATCGTCACCGTCCGTCCCGGGCGCGGGGCGTGGATGATCGCACCGTCGCCGACGTACATCGCCACATGGCTGGCGTCGTCGAAGTAGATGATCAGGTCGCCGGGCCGCATGTCCTTCACGGCCACGTGCTTGAGCTGCTTCCACTGCTCCTGCGAGGTGCGCGGGATGGGGGATCCGGCCGCCAGCCAGGCCTGGGACGTCAGCCCCGAGCAGTCGTACGACTTCGGTCCCTCGGCGCCCCATACGTACGGTTTGCCGATCTGGTCGGTCGCGAACTGCACGGCCTTCCTGCCCTCTTCGGACGCCTTGCTCTTGATCTCCTTCAGTATTCCGGAGTCGAGCCAGGCCGTCTGCGCCTGGAGCGCGGCCTGCTGCTCCAACTGCTCCAGCCGCTCCTGTTCCTGCTTCTTCAGCCGGGACTGGAGCTTCTCGGCGGCGGCGATCTGCTTCTCGACCTTCTTCTTGGCCTCGGCCTTGGCCTTGCGGTTGGCCTCCAGCCCTTGCCACTGGTCGGCGGCGTCGCGCGCGTACTGCTTCAAGTCCTCCTGGGTGCGCGTCAGCTCCGTGAGCAGGCCCTCGGTCGCGTGCTCGCCCTCGCGGACGGTGCCCGCGGCGTCGAGGAACTGCTGTGGGTCGTCGCTCAGCCAGAGCCGGACCTCGGGCGGCAGGCCCCCGCCGCGGTACTGGGCGCGGGCCGCGGCGCCCGCGCGGTCCTTCAAGTCGGTCAGCTTCTGCCGGCCCTTGACGATCTCCCGGGCCAGCTCGACGATCTGCGCCGACTGCTTCTTGGTCTGCTCCTCGGCCGCGTTGTACTCGTCGGTGGCGACCGCGGCGTCGTGGTACAGCTTCTCCAGCCTTATGCGGACCGCGTCGAGGTCCTTGTCGGCTGCCGGAACCGCACTGCCGGACGGGTTGGGTGTCGGGGTCGGCCGGCCCGGGCTCGCATACGCCGCGCCGGGCGCGGTCAGCACGGTCACTGCGCAGACCAGGGCGATGGCCGCCGTGGTCAGGGTCCGCTTCCCGGATCCCATACTTCGCCCCCTAGAGCTGCTAAAGCTGATTTACCGTCAGTAACTTGCGCGGACGCCTGGGGGATCGTGCCATGCCGATGCGTAAAGTGACAGGCGCAGGACTTAACAGCGCATAAAACTCCCTCTACTGCCACACCCGTACGACGAATTCCCTCCCCGGCTGCCCGCCTTCGCACGGCGATCTCCCCGCGATGTGACGAACGACTCAGGAAGATCGTTCCCCGCAGGTCAACCGGGGTCTACGCGCGAGGCGCCAAGGCTCCCCAGGCCACGGTGACTTCCCCCTGGCGCCAGCGCGCCGGGCCGTCGGTGACCGGCCAGTCCGCCGTCAGCCGGCGGACCGTGCGTATCCAGCGCTGGCGTGCGCCGTACGAGGCGTAGGGCGCGGCGGCGGCCCAGGCGCGGTCGAAGTCGTGCAGGAAGGAGTGCACCGGCTCGCCCGGGACGTTGCGGTGGATGAGCGCCTTCGGGAGCCGCTCGGCCAGATCGGACGGGCGCTCCAGGGAGCCGAGCCGGGTGGCGAACGTCACCGTGCGCGGGCCCTCGGGGCCCAGGGCGACCCACACATGGCGGCGGCCGATCTCGTCGCACGTGCCCTCGACGAGCAGACCCCCGCCCGAGCCGGTCGCCGGGTCGGCGGGGCTGAGCCGGGCACACAGCCGCTCCCAGACGGCGGCGACCTCACCCTCCTCGTACTGCCGCAGGACGTTCGCGGCGCGGATCAGGGACGGACGGCCGGGTACGGGCACCTCGAAGCCGCCGTGCCGGAAGACCAGGCCCTCGCGGGCGTACGCCTGTGCGGCCGCGACCCGGGCGGGCTCGATCTCGACGCCCACCACACGGGTGCGGGGCGCGGCGGCGCGCAGGCGCTGCAGCAGTTCGACCGCGGTCCACGGGGCGGCCCCGTATCCGAGGTCGACGGCCACGGGGTCCGCCGTACGGCGCAGCTCGGCGCCGTGGACCGCGGCGATCCAGCGGTCCATCCGGCGCAGCCGGTTCGGATTGGTGGTCCCGCGCGTCACCGTACCCACGGGGCGGGACGCGGCGCGGGTTGACATGCGTATGAGAGTAAGGGGGCCAGGACGGAGCAAGGACCGGCCTGTGGACAACTCATCGGAGCGAAGACCCGGCCATGCTCGCTCCCGACCCTCGGCAGGCGTGAGGGCGCCGCACGCCGACTTCCCTCGAACGGTTGAGCGATAAATGGTAATGGTTCGGTAAAGCTGCTCGTGGGGGAAATGGAGCGCGCTCCTCCGGCGTTCGCACCTCTTGGACGGTGTACTGCACCGTCGAAGACGGCATGCCCGCAACAAGGAGGAACGCCACGTGAGCCAGTACGTCAGCAGGCTCGGGCGTCGCTCCCCGGCGGCACCCCCGCGGCTGAGGCTGCACCGTCGCCCCCGCCGTGTCGCCATGCTCTCCGTGCACACCTCACCGCTCCACCAGCCCGGCACGGGCGATGCCGGCGGTATGAACGTCTACATCGTGGAACTCGCCCAGCGCCTTGCCGCGATCAACGTCGAGGTCGAGATCTTCACTCGGGCGACCACCGGCGCGCTCCCGCCGACCGTCGAGCTGGCGCCCGGTGTCCTCGTGCGGCACGTGGACGCCGGTCCGTACGAAGGCCTCGCCAAGGAGGACCTCCCCGCCCAGCTCTGCGCGTTCACTCACGGTGTGATGCAGGCCTGGGCCGGCCACCGGCCCGGCTACTACGACCTCGTGCACTCCCACTACTGGCTCTCCGGCCATGTCGGCTGGCTCGCCGCCCAGCGCTGGGGCGCGCCCCTGGTGCATGCCATGCACACCATGGCCAAGGTCAAGAACGCCTCCCTCGCGGAGGGCGACACCCCCGAGCCGGCCGCCCGCGTCATCGGCGAGACCCAGATCGTGGCCGCCGCCGACCGGCTCATCGCCAACACCGCCGAAGAGGCCGACGAACTGGTACGGCACTACGCGGCCGACCCCGGCAAGGTCGCCGTCGTTCACCCGGGGGTGAATCTGGAGCGCTTCCGGCCCCGGGACGGCCGTGCCGCCGCCCGCGCCCGGCTCGGGCTGCCGCAGGACGCGCTGATTCCGCTCTTCGCGGGGCGCATACAGCCCCTCAAGGCGCCCGACGTGCTGCTGCGCGCCGTTGCCGTCCTCCTCGACGAGCGCCCCGAACTGCGCTCCCGCATCGTCGTGCCCGTCGTGGGCGGTCCCAGCGGCAGTGGTCTCGCCAAGCCGGAGGGTCTGCAGAAGCTTGCCGCCCGGCTGGGCATAGCCGATGTCGTGCGCTTCCGGCCGCCCGTCGCGCAGGACCAGCTCGCCGACTGGTTCCGCGCCGCGTCCGTACTGGTGATGCCCTCGTACAGCGAGTCCTTCGGGCTCGTCGCCATCGAGGCGCAGGCCACCGGTACGCCGGTGCTGGCGGCCGCGGTCGGCGGGCTGCCCGTCGCCGTGCGGGACGGACGGACCGGATTCCTCGTCCAGGGGCACGATCCCGCCGACTACGCGCGCGTACTGCGCGAATTCGCCGACGAACCGGGGCTGTCCGCCCGCATGGGCGAGGCCGCGGCCCGGCACGCCGAGTCCTTCGGCTGGGGCACGTCGGCCTCCGCGACGGCGGAGGTCTACATGGCGGCCATGCAGGCCCATCGACGCCGGGTGCGCGCCCACCACGGCTGAGGCCGGTGCGGGTCGCGTACGCTCCCAGCATGTCTGAGGAACAGCGGGCGGCACAGGTCATCGAAGGGGTCCTCAAGGACGCCGAGCTGGAGTGGGAGAGCCCGGCGGTGGGCTCGTACGTCGTGAAGCTCCCCGGGACGCGCAAGCTGTCGACGACGGTCTCACTGATCGTCGGCAGGCACTCCCTCTCCCTCAACGCCTTTGTGATCCGGCACCCGGACGAGAACGAGTCCGGGGTGCACCGCTGGCTGCTGGAGCGCAACCTCAAGCTGTACGCGGTGAGTTACGCCGTCGACCCGCTCGGCGACATCTATCTGACCGGCAGGCTGCCGCTGGCCGCGGTCACCGCCGACGAGGTGGACCGGCTGCTCGGCTCGGTCCTGGAGGCGGCGGACGGCGGTTTCAACACCCTTCTGGAGCTGGGTTTCGCGTCCGCGATCCGCAAGGAATACGCCTGGCGGATGTCACGCGGTGAGTCGACCCGCAATCTGGAAGCGTTCAGGCATCTGACCGAGCGTCCCGAGGGCTGACCTACGGGAGCCGACTGGCCGATCGCTGCGTGACCCCTTCCCCGTCCGGGTCCTCCGTGGCATGCTCACCGCCGACGCAGATCTGAACGTCGTTCACATTCATGGAAACCACCGGTGGTTCACCTCCCTGAACGTCCTGGGACCCTTGGAAGGCGGTTCGGACATGGGCATGGGGCACGCGGACATCAGCAGACGGGGCCTGCTCGGCGGCGCCATCGCCGTGGCGGCCGTTGCCGTGACCGGCACGACGGCGACGGCCGCCGCACCATCGGGGGGCCAGGTCCCCGTCCTGTGGCGCGAGTTCGTCCGCACCCCCTTCACCCACCCGCAGATCCCGTACGTCGGCCGGGCCGGCTGCCATGGCGGGGCGGCGCGTTTCCCCCGCCGTCCCGTGGTGGCCGACGTGACCGCGTACGGGGCCGTGGCGGACGGCACGACCGACTCCGCCCCCGCGATCAACCGTGCCATCACCGCCGCCGGAAGGGCCGGCGGTGGCACGGTTCTCATCCCGCCCGGAACGTTCCGCATCGACGGCCTGATCCGCATCGGGTACGACAACGTCGTGCTGCGGGGCGCGGGCAGCGACCGTACGACGCTGTACGCGACGAAGAACCTCACCGAGCTGATCGGCGTCTACGGCTCCCGGTACGGCGGCGACAAGTCCGCCTGGTCCTGGGCGGGCGGCCTCATTTGGCTGGCGCCCACGGCCCGTTGGGACTCCCTGGTCGCGGCCATCCGGGCCAGGGCCTGGCCGTTCGAGGGCTGGACCGGCAACAAGCGCGACGAGTGGGAGACCCTGACGACGGTGTCTGCGGCCCAGCAGGGCTCCTGGTCGGTGACGGTCGCGGACGCCGGGCGCCTGAGGCCGGGGCAATTCGTCCTCCTGCGCCTCGCGGACGACACCGGCCACACCCTCCTGGAGCACATGTCGGGCGGCGGCCCGGGCCCGGAGGCGTACTCCTGGGACGACAAGACGAAGCTGACGTCGTACGTCCCCTATGAGTGGCCCGTGCGCATCGCGCGCGTGGCGGGCCGGAAGATCACGTTCGAGCGACCCCTTCCGCTGGATGTGCGCCCGGAGTGGGACCCGCGCCTGACGACACACGTGAGGCCGCTGACCGGGGCGGGCGTGGAAGGCCTGACCCTGCAGGCGATCGAGACGCCGCAGTCACCGCACCTCCTGGACAAGGGCTACAACGGGGTCGCGTTCCAGTGTGCGTACGACTGCTGGGCGGACGACGTCGTCGTACGGCACGTCGACAACGGCTTCGGCCTGGTCGCCGCCTCCTCCTGCACACTGCGTCGCACACGCGTGGCGGGCCGGGGCTCGCACCACCCGTACTTCTGCCGGGAGGGCTCGCACGACAACCTGATCGAGGACTTCACCATCGAACAGCGCACGGTTCCGGCCCCGCCGAACACCCAGCTCCACGGAATCAACGTGGAGGGTCTGTCCTCGTACAACGTCTGGTCGCGCGGCGAGATGCAGATGGGCACGTTCGACTCGCACCGGGGGCTGCCGTTCGCGAACGTCCGCACCGACATCACGGTGAACAACAACGGCCGCCACGGCGGGGACGCCATCGCAGGCCCTCTCTTCGGCGCCCGCTTCACCCACTGGAACGTCCGTGTGACGAACGGCCGGGCGGGCCTGATGAAGATCGACGGCCTGGCGCCGTACTCCGCCACGGTCGGCCTGAACGAGGTCACGGAGTTCGACCAGATCGACGTACCCGACTTCACGGGCGATCTGCACTCGCGCCTGGAGCTGTACGGCACGACGGACATCGTACGACCGCGGAACCTGTACGAGGCCCAGCGGGAGCTGTAGCGCCGACCCGTCGGTGGCGAGCGGGACGACGGCCAGGCGCAGTTCGTCGGAAGCGGCGCGCAGCGGGGCGGGCGTCTCCGGCGTCGCGAACAGCAGGTCCACGGCGTGCGTGAACATGACGTCGTACAGCGCGGGCCGTCGCTCGCAGAAGTCGGCGTACGCCCGGCCCACCGCGGCAAGTGCCTCGCGTGGTGAGGACGCCGAGGCGCGCGCCGCACGCAGTTCGCCCGCCAGTTCGTCGAAGCCCTGGACGGCGACCGCAGCCATGATCGCGTCCTTGCCCTTGAAGTGGCTGTAGAGGACGGGCCGGCTGTACTCGATCTCGGCGGCCAGCCGGCGCGTGGTCACCGCGTCCCAGCCCTCGGCCTCGGCGAGTTCCCGTACGGCCGTGACGATGAGCCGCTCCCGTTCCGCTCGTTCGCGCTCATGGCGCGTCTGGATCGATATGGTGGGAGGAGGTGTCTAGCACTGCTAGCTCTTCTGTCGACGATATGCTAGCTTCGATCCGGCATCTAGCAGCGCTAGCAAGGAGACCGACGTGCTTACCACCACCGCCTACGGCCTTGCCCTCGTGCTCGACCTCTTCGTCCTCTTCATCGGTGCGCGCTTCCTGGTGCAGCCCCGCGCGGCGGCCGCCGGCTACGGCGTGCCCGCCAAGCCGGACGGCGACGCCGCGTATCTGGAGATCAAGGGACTGCGCGACGGCGCCAGCGGCATACTGGGCCTCGCTCTGCTCGCCTTCGCCGGGGCGCACGCGGAGGCCTGGTTCATGCTGGCCGCCGCCCTGGTGCCGCTCGGCGACACGCTGATCGTGCTGCGCCACGGCGGCATGCGGGCCGTCGCGTTCGGCATCCACTTCGCCACGGCGGTGGTGGTACTTGTCTCCGCCGCACTGCTCTTCGCCGTCTGACCCGCCGATGCACTGCCGTCCGACCGGCCGATGCACTGCCGTCCGACCCGCCGATGCGCTGTTGTTCGACCCGCCGACGTACCACCGACGCGCCATGCACTTACCGACGCACCTACTGGGGAGGCCTGAAATGTCGCTGATCGTGCCGCAGTTCGACTCGTCCGTGATCGTCCGCTCCGCCGACGCGGAGGTGGTCGGCCGGGCCCCCACGACCGTAAGGCTGCTGGCCGACAGCAGCGCGACCGGCGGGGCGCTTTCCACGCAACGGGTCACCCTCGCCGGAGGCGCGGACGGGGCACGGCCCCACCGTCACGACGGCTCGGCCGAGATGTTCTACATGCTCGACGGCGCCGCGCAGCTGCTCTCCGGCGACCGGATCGTCACCGCGGAGCGCGGCGACCTGGTCGTCGTGCCGCCGGGCGCGCCGCACGCGTTCGCCGCCGCGCCCGGGCAGGACGCCGACATCCTGATCGTCATCACTCCGGGCGTCGAACGCTTCGAGTACTTCCGCCACCTCGAGCGCATCGGCCTTGGGAAGGTGCCGCCGGAGTCGCTGCTGGAGGTGCAGGAGCTGTACGACACGTACTTCCTGACCAGCGAGGTGTGGGAGCGTCGCTGAAACCGGCGCGGCGCGGGGGCACCCCGGGTGCGGGGTGCCCCCTCAGGCCGCGCTGACCTCCGCCTCGGCCGCCTCCGCGTTCGTCCCCTGCGCCGCCTCCTCCGCAGGGAGGCGGCGCATCAGTGCCTCGTACCCGACGGCCGCACCCGTGCCGACCACCGCGCACAGTCCCCACAGCCACTCCGCGCCGAACCGGTCGATCACATAGCCGGACATCAGCGGGGCGACCAGGGACGCCACCGACCACGACAGGGTGTACATCCCCTGGTAGCGGCCGCGCCCGTGCACGGGGGAGAGGCGGACGACGAGGCCGGTCTGCGTGGGCGCGTTGACGATCTCCGCCAGCGTCCACACGCACACCGTCAGCGCGAACACGCCGACCGAGCCCGCGAAGGCGGTGAGCCCGAAGCCGTAACCCGCGAGCATGGACGAGACGACGAGCAGCCGGCGCGGGTCCCGGTGCTCGATGAATCGGGTGACCGGAATCTGCAGCACGACGATCAGTACGCCGTTGACCGCGATCGCCATGCCGTAGTCCGCGGGCGTGAACCCGGCCTCGCCCATCGCCACCGGCAGGCCCACGGACCCCTGCTGGAAGACGAGCGCGACGAGGAAGGACAGCCCGACCACGCCCATGAAGCGGCCGTCGCGCAGGACGGTGCCGAGCCCTACGTCCTCGGCGGCCTCCTTGCTGGTCCGCGCGGGCCGGGACTCGGGCAGCTTGGCGAAGACGACGACCGCACAGACCATCGTCATGCCCGCCTCGATCAGGAACCCCGCGAGATAGCTGAACTCGGCGATGAAGCCCGCAGCCATGGAGGAGACGGCGAAGCCCAGGTTGATCGCCCAGTAGTTGAGGGAGAAGGCGCGGACCCGGTCCTCGGGACGGACGATGTCGGCCATCATCGCCTGCACGGCCGGGCGGGAGGCGTTGCTCGCCATGCCGACCAGGAAGGCGACGGCCGCGATCGCGACCGGATCGCGCATGAAGCCGAGGACGGCGACGGAGACGGCCGTGGACGACTGGGCGATGAGGAGCGTCGGCCGCCGCCCGAGCCGGTCGGTCATCACACCCGAACCGAGGGAGGAGATGACCCCGCCGAGTCCGTGCAGCGACGCGACGAGGCCGGCGTACGAGGCGGAGTACCCGCGGTCCAGGGTCAGGTACAACGCCATGAAGGTGGCGACGAAGGCACCGAGCCGGTTGACCAGGGTGCTGGTCCACAGCCACCAGAACTCACGGGGAAGCCCGGAGACGGTCTCCCGGGCGGCACGTCTGAGCATGGCGAGCGACATGAGGGGTCCCCCCGGATGTACACGGATGCAAGCGGCTCGGATGTAAGCGGCTCTGGCGGTGAGCACAACTTACGAGTGCGCGGCCCGGGGCGGCCACTCAATTAACAGAAGCCGTCAACTGTCGGGCGGCCGGGGAAGTGGAAGTCCGCCTGCTGGGCGGGTGCGCAATCGATCAAAAGGTTCGATTACGCTCAGGGCCATGGCCGACGCACCGTACAAGCTGATCCTCCTCCGCCACGGCGAGAGCGAGTGGAACGCGAAGAACCTGTTCACCGGCTGGGTGGACGTCAATCTGAACGAGAAGGGCGAGAAGGAGGCGGTCCGCGGCGGTGAGCTGCTGAAGGACGCCGGCCTGCTGCCCGATGTGGTCCACACGTCCCTCCAGAAGCGCGCGATCCGCACCGCGCAGCTCGCGCTGGAGGCCGCCGACCGTCACTGGATCCCGGTCCACCGCTCCTGGCGCCTGAACGAGCGCCACTACGGCGCCCTCCAGGGCAAGGACAAGGCGGCGACGCTGGCCGAGTTCGGCGAGGAGCAGTTCATGCTCTGGCGCCGCTCCTACGACACGCCGCCCCCGCCGCTGTCGGACGACTCCGAGTTCTCCCAGGCGAACGACCCGCGCTACGCGTCGATCCCGCCGGAGCTGCGCCCGAGGACGGAGTGCCTGAAGGACGTCGTCGTCCGCATGCTCCCGTACTGGTACGACGGCATCGTCCCGGACCTGCTGACCGGCCGCACGGTCCTGATCGCGGCCCACGGCAACAGCCTGCGCGCGCTGGTCAAGCACCTCGACGGCATTTCGGACGCCGACATCGCGGGTCTGAACATCCCGACGGGCATCCCGCTCTTCTACGAACTGGACGCAGACTTCAAGCCGGTCAACCCCGGCGGCACGTACCTCGACCCGGAGGCGGCTGCGGCGGCGATCGAGGCGGTCAAGAACCAGGGCAAGAAGAAGTAACGCGGCACCATTGAGCCCCCGGCCTGCGAGTTCTTCGCGGGCCGGGGGCTTTTTGATAGCCGTGAGCCGTCTCTGGGCCGTCTCTGTGCCGTCGGCTGCTTGTTGCCGGCTGGGCGGCATGGGGTGCGCGTGGACGCGAAGCGTCAGGCCTGGGTCCGAGTGGCCGAGGTACTCGGCGAGGGCCTTGATGTTCTCTCCGGCGTCCAGCAGCACCGAGGCGTAGAAGTGGCGGAGGCGGCCCCGGCCCTGGCCTTGCGAACCGTGGCGTCAGTGAGCCGGTGCCGTCACCAGGCCAGGGCGTCGGCCATGGTCGACTGCCAGTACGAGACTCGGATCGAGTCGTCGACGTACACGCCCTTCGCGGGGAGTGACGGGTGGGCGGCGCTCGCGCCGTCGTTGAAGTAGACCGCGAGGGACTTGGCCGTGTAGCCATGGGAGCCGCTGCCGTCCGCGGCCGAGAGAAGGACGCTCGCGTAGCCCGACTCGCCGGGGGCCAGCGTGACCACCGCCTGCGGCTTGGAGTCCTCGAAGGCCGGCGGGACGGACTGGGCCTCGCCGAACCGGACCGCCGGATAGCCGATGAGGTTGCAGTTCTTCGAGCCGGTGTTGGTGACGGTGAGGAGAAGGTGGTTCAGGGGGCGGGAGACCTCCGTGGCGGTCATCCGGGTGGAGGTGGTGGAGCAGCGGGTGGAGGTGGGCTCCGAGTTCTTGGAGCCCCTGGAACCCGACGAGCCCTTGGAACCCGTTGTGCCGCTCGAACCGGCCGCGCCGCCCGTCGAGCCTTCGGAGGTCCAGCCCGCAGGGTTGGACCGTCCCGTCCCGGTGGAGGTCCCCCCACTCGCCTTGGACGAGGGCGTGGTGGAGGCCGTGGGCGCCGACGTGGACGCGGATCCTGCTGATGCCCCCTCGTCGCGGACGCCCTTGCCGTTGCTGCACGCCGTCAACGTCAGCGCGGCGGCCGCGAGCGTGGCAGCGACGAACATGCGGGTGCGGCGGGTGCGTGTGGACATGTGATCCCCCTTGTGCGGTACGGGTGTTGGCATGGGCCGCTCGTCCGGATGCCGGGAGCGGCGTGCTTGGATGGCCCAAGCTTGTGCGGTGATCCGTCCCGACCGCCACGACTGCCGGGGTATCCGGGATGCTGGAACGCTGCGATAGCTCTGACCTGGGGGAATGGCCTCGCCCTGGAATGGGGTTCCGGGACATGGAGAGAGAGCGGAATAGTGGCGGGAGACGAATTCTCGGAGCTGTTGGGCCGGTTGAAGGAGCGTTCCGGGCTCAGTTACGGGGTGCTCGGGAAGCGGCTGCACACGAGTGCGTCCACGCTTCACCGGTACGTCAACGGGGACGCCGTACCGACGGACTACGCGCCCGTGGAACGGTTCGCGCGGGTGTGCAAGGCAACGCCCGAGGAACTGGTGGAACTGCATCGGCGGTGGGTTCTCGCGGATGCCCGGCGGGGGCAGAAGGCGGGCGGGGCCCCTGCGGAGGAGGAACCGCGGGCGCGGACAGCCGTGGGGTCCGGGACCGAGACGGCAGGGTCCGGGACCGAGACAGTGGGGTCCGAAGCGGCGGCCGAGTCCGGTCCCGAGGGCGAGCGGTGGCCCTTGACGGAAGCTCCCTCGGCGCGGCGGCGTACCGTCGCCCTCGCCGGGGCCGCCGTGGCCGCCGCCCTCGTGTCGGCCGCGCTCGTGGTGCATCTTGTGCCCGGCAAGGGCGATGACGACCGGGGCGGGAAGCAGTCCATCGGGGCGGCTGCCTCCCCGTCCGTCGACGAAAGTCCCGGCGCCTCCGAGTCGGCCGACGCGAAGGGCGGGTCGGCCTCCCCGTCCGCCTCGCGCAGCGGGAGTCCCACGGCTTCCGTCTCCGCCTCCCGGATCGGTGGGGCCGGGGCGGCCCAGGGGGGCGGTTCCGAGGACGGGGCCACCGCGCCCACCGTCGCCGTCAATCCGTACAAGTGGGAAAACCAGTGCAGCCAGCACTACCTCGTCGACCGGCAGCCCGAGCAGGTGCCTCCGCCGCCGGGCGAGCCGGACGCGCGCGGGTGGGTCACCGCGCTGGGCGGGGTCCCCGGCGGGGAGCAGATGCTCGCGCTGACCGTGCAGGGCACCGGGAAGGCCACCGTCGTCCTGGAGGACCTGCATGTGCGGGTGGTGGAGAAGAGCGCGCCGCTCGCCTGGAACGACTTCGCGATGGGCGTCGGGTGCGGTGGTGGCGTAAAGACGGCGGCATTCGGGGTGGACCTCGATGCCGGGCGGCCCGCGCTCTCCCCCAAGGCCGGTCAACGCGACTTCCCGTACAAGGTGAGTGAGACCGATCCCGAGGTCTTCTACGTCTTCGCGGACGCGCGGGCGCACAACGTGAGCTGGTACCTGGAGCTGGACTGGTCCAGCGGTGACCACCACGGCACCGTACGCATCGACGACAACGGCAAGCCCTTCCGGACGAGCGGGAACGTGGGACGGCCCGCGTACAACTATCCGCTCGGTAGCTCCGAGTGGGGGCGGAACGAGTACAACCCCGTCATTCCCGGCTGAGCGTCCGGCAGGCAGCGGATGACGGCCGGTACGCGCATCCGTATCGACGCCGTCGACCTGCCCCGGCCACACCAGCCAGGCGCTCACGATGGCGCCGCTCCTGACCGGCAAGAACCCAGCTCCCCAAGATCCGCGACAAGACCCAGGGCAAGAAAAGGTCGCCGTCGGCGTCTACGCATTCACCTGTCCGGCCCTTCTGCGGACCGTTGACAAGAGTCCACGTCGGCACCACCCGCCAACCCGCGGGTCACAGGCGCACGATGACCAGGGCGGTGTCGTCGGTGATGCCGTCGGGCGGCAGCAGGTCGGCCAGTATGGCGTCGGCAAGGGTTTCGGGATCGGACGACCGGTGGTGGGACAGAGAGTCGGCGAGCCGTGTGAGCCCGGTGTCGAGGTCTTCTCCGCGGCGTTCGATCAGGCCGTCGGTGTACAGCACCAGGACGTCGCCGTCGGTGAAGGGCACGGTGGCCTGGATGCGGGAGCCGTGTTCGGGGCGGGCGGCGAGTGGGGGGTCGGTGGCCTGGTCCAGGAAGTCAACGGCGCCGTCCGTCCGCCGGAGGGCCGGTGGGGGATGGCCGGCGCTGCTGTAGGTGATGGTGCGGGTGTCCCAGTCGATGGACGTCGTGGCCACCGTGGTGTTCTCGGCACCCTCGACGGAGCGGGCGTACAGCCCCAGGACCTCCAGGGCCCGGGCGGGGCCGTCGGCGACGCGGGAGACCGCGCTGAGCGCGCTGCGCAGTTGTCCCATGACGCCGGCCGCAGCCAGGCCGTGGCCGACGACGTCGCCGACGGCGACCGCGATGCGGCTTCCGGGCAGGTCGACCAGGTCGTACCAGTCGCCGCACACGTGCAGCGCGCCGACGGCGGGCCGGTAGCGTACGGCCGCAGGGTGCCGGCAGATCGGGCGGGCGGCGGGCAGCATCGCCTCTTGGAGGCTCAGCGCGACTTCGCGGGCGCGGATGAGTTCGGTGGCCTCCTCCACCCGGTGCAGCAGCAGCGCCACCCGCTGGTCCGAAGCGAGGATGGGAATGTTGGTCATGCTCCAGTACCGCTCTCCGTGGCGCTCCAGCGGCATGGTGTTGCTCTCACCGGTCTCCGCCACCCGGTGCAGGGACGCCTGAACCTGGCGCACGATGGCCGCGTCGGCATCGGGGACGTTGTCGAACAGATGACGGCCGATCACCTGCTCGCGGGTGCGTCCCAGCTCGCGCAGAAACGCCTCGTTGGCGTCCAGGTAGACCAACTGCGGGGTCAACAGCGCCACCGCCCCGGGAAGAGCCCGGAACACCGCTGTGTAGTCGATCTCCGGTTCCGTCACGACTTCCTGCCTCGACGCCGCCGCTGGTGTGTCTCCTCACCATAGGAGCAGGAAGCCAGGGAAGCCGCAGGCCACGGCGCATGTCCTCCTAGTCCAGGATCCCCAGTCCGCTGTCCGGGCGGCAGAACGCGCAGGGTTCGAGGTTCGGATCCGTGAGGGCGGCGCGGGCTTCGTCAGACCTGATCGGGTGGGTGGTGCCCTCGATCATCGTGCAGTCGTCCGTGTGGATCACCGCGGGCTGGGGTCCGTTCGGAGTGCGCTTCTGCTGGACGACGAAGCCTGTCGACCGGCGTTCGCCGCGGTTGGGGGCGAAGGGGGGAGACGTCGTGCGGCGGTGCGGAGGCGGATCAGGGCGGCGCTGCCTGGACGCCGGCCATCCTTCGGAGTGGGTGAGTGCCTCGCGTACCGCGTCGCGTTGCAGGCGCAGGTAGATACCGACCGTCTCGTTCTCGGCGATCTGTTCTTCGAGGAACGTGAGGATCGCCCGCAGCCGCGGTGCGTCAGGCGGCAGCTCGGACACGGCCCGCACCGTCGCCGCTCGGGATGAAGCCGGTCACCGCCGGCTCCTTCCTCCCCGCCCCAGGTTCCGCAGCTCCGCCCATGCGGCCGGGGTACGGCCGCGCTCCTGCCAGTACGAGTGGAAGAGCACCGTGGTCGACAACCGGTACAAGCGCCGCCGCAGGGCGGTCCGGCCGGGCAGCTCGGCGAGTCGGCGGTAGGTGCTGTTCCACTCCCGCTGCGCCTGGACGAGGTCGTCTGGAAACGGTCGCATGGCCGGATTCAATCACGTGTTCGATTTTCTGCGCCATCGAGCCGCACCGAGTCGATCGCCGCGTTCATGTGACCGAGCACGCCAGTTGGTCGCCCGGGGGCGCCGGGTGTGGCCCCGGGCCGGCAGCCGTCCGTAGCTGCAGTGGCTTGGCCGCCCGGCGCCCGGCGCCGGACGACGAGCAATTCGCCGCGGCCTTCAGATGTCGGGGCCCAGTGACGAGAGCACCATGGAGCTTCGGCTCCTGACTCGTCGGCGCGGAAGATCTTCTCGGCCGTCGTCGGCACATGGGCGCTCCCGATCATCGAAGCGGTGGGTGAACACACCCTGCGCTTCACCGAGTTGCGCAACGAGAGCGAGGGCATCAGCCGCAAGATGCTCACCCAGAACCTGCGCATGCTGGAGCGCATCGGTCACATCGAGACCTCCCGCCCCCGCTTCGACGCCTGACGGTGGTCCTGGGCACAGCGGGCCGCGTACCAACTCGAGTCGATGTCCGGATTACGCAGCCCCGCCCAGAACAGGTCGTCCGGCATGGGTGGAATCGATGGGTTGTCGAAGTCCGCGAGCAGTTCGGCGCGCCAGTCGACGCTCAGGTGGCCACGCGTGTTCGCGATCTTCTTCACGGCCCGGTGCGGCACCCCCCACACCGCGTCCACCATGTTCTCCGCCGCCCATCTGCGGAGGTCGTCCCGGTGTGCCGTCGCCTCGGCGATCACTGTGCGCAGCCGCAGACTCAGCGGGCTGTCCTGGCCCATCGGGACGGCCTCGCCCCGCTCCATCGCGTCCAGGGCCGCCGTGACCTCGGCGTACTTGGCCAGCCCCGTCTCGACGGCCAGTCTGCGCATCTGCTTCCGGGCCGCTTCGGCCACGCGTTCCCGCGGCAGGGTGGCGACCAGCGCACCGAGCTCCTGCAGCCCGTGCAGATAGACGGCTCTGAGTGGCTCCGCCGGGTCCGAGGGCAGCTCCAGCGGCTGCAGGTCCGTCGGGGCCCTGGGGAGCGGGTCGTCGGCGCTGCCCCACTCCGGCCGGGGCGCAGCCGCCTCCGCCCAGATCAGCCGGCCGTTGAACGCCACCGGGCTCGCGCCCCTGCTCAGGGCCGTCCGAGGGCCCTCCAGCCTGTCCGCCAGTGCCGCCAGACAGGCGCCCAGTGACTCGGCGTGCCCGAAGTCGGTCCCCGTCTCGTCGAAGAACCGTCCGATCGCGCCGTACGAGTCGCGCCCCGGCCGGCAGTCGATCGTCAGGCCGTCGGCGGTGACGTCGTAGGAACCGAACTTGAGGTAATCGTGGTGCCAGTAGTAATCGGCGAACTCCTCGTCCAGGTCGGTGGAGAGGTCCCGCAGAGCCCGTGACATCCCGACGATCTCCCGTACGCCGAGCAACCGGTCATGCGTCGTGAACCGGAACGCCGCCTCGCCGCCCTGCGCCCCGTTGTGTCGGAGCAGCGACGCGACCAGGTCGGGGTGGAAGGTGACGTCCAGTTCTTCCTCCGCCGCCCGTATCTCCTCCTCGGTCGCGGGCGGGCCGAGCGAGGCGAAGGTGCGCGGTGCGTGCTCCCGTAGCCAACTGTCCATGCGATCCCAGGAGTTCACGACCAGGTCTGTTGTCATGCGGCCGACCTTAGAGGGGGGTACTGGCATTGATGCTGATACAGCGCGGCAGGTATGTCGTTGGATCGGGTGCGTGGATCTGGTGCGTCGAACGGGTCCCGTGCGGACGTACTGGTGTTCCACATGTTGTCGGCGATGTCGGCCGTGTTTCCGGGCCGCACCGGGCGCACGGTCCCCTGCCTGCGAACTGCCGCAGGCAGGGGGCCGTTTCGATGGGGTCACCAGATGGACAGCGGGACCGGGTGGATCTCGTCGGGCTTGTGGCCGGCGCGTTCGTGGACGCGGCGGACCGCATCGGCCGAGGGGGCCTCGGAGAGGCAGTACACCGTTCCGGACTCCGGGTCCGCCCAGGCCCTCTCGAAGTGCACGCCCTCTTCCTTCTCTACGGCGAGGTCGGCCTTGTGGGCTTCCTTCAGCTGGTCGGCCGTGATGCCCTTCATGCCGTGGTGGACATCCATGAACTGACTCATGGCCTCGCACCTCCTTCCGGGTGCGCTCGCCCGCCCTCTTCTCATCCTGCGCCCGTACGGCAGCGGGGGCGAATGTGGCACGCACGGCCCTGTTCGCGGGCGGTCAGGAGCCCCCGTCATGCCGGTCCGTTCGAACTCCCCTGCGTAGACGTCGGGGCCGTACTCACCGTGCAAAGGCCGGCAGACGGCCGGCGGTGCACGGTCGCGCAGCGTTCCGATGCTGCCGACGAAGTACGGGTCCGGGGCGCCGGGTGCGGGCATGGTGTCGGCGGACAGTGCGGCGAAGAAGCCCGCGAGCCGGCCGTGTACGTCGGGGTTCGATCTCCGCCTCGGCCCGATCGGCCCGACCCGGCCGCTTCGGCAACGCCTGGTGGATCCTGGTCTCACAAGCAGGGCCCCGTCCTCGGGACGGGGCCCTGCTCGTACGTACTACCGAATCAGCCGCACTGGCACGGCGCGCCGGACTGGCACCCGCACCCGCAGCCCGACCCGCAGCCGCATGCGCCGACCAACGGGAGGCTTTTGATCTCGGTGGGCTGTTCGGTCTCGCGCTCCTGCGTGGGGTCGGGCGCGCTGGGGGTCTCGGCCATGGGGCCCTCCTCGAGGCTGTCGAGAGTGGTGCCTGTGCCCATTGCATGCCCGCTCCGCCAGGCGCATCAACGGCGCACAGGCGCTTGCGCCCGCCCTGACCGGCTCCCTTCGAGCCCCCGGCCGACCCCTTTTGGGCCTCAGCTGGTTCCCTTTGAGTCCCGGCCGGTTCCCTTTGAGTCCCGGCCGGTTCCCTTTGAGTCCCGGCCGGTTCCCTTTGAGTCCCGGCCGGCTCCCTTTGAGCCCCGGCCCGGCTCCCTTTGAGCCCCGGCCCGGCTCCCTTTGAGCCCCGGCCGGCTCCCTTCGAGCCCCGGCCGGCTCCCTTCGAGCCCCGGCCGGCTCCCTTCGAGCCCCGGCCGGCTCCCTTTGAGCCCCGGCCGGCTCCCTTCGAGACCCCGGCCGGCTCCTTTTGAGCCTCAGCTGGTTCCCTTTGAGCCCCGGCCGGTGCCGCTCATGGGCCCGGCGGGTGCTCTCAAAGCCCCGGCCGGTTCCTTCACGGCTCCGGCCGGTTCCTGTCACGGCTCCGGCCGGTTGCCTTCAAGGAACCCGGATCAGGCGCCCTCGACGCCCGTCACCGGCTGGATGTCCTGCTGGATCTCGTCCGCGTGCTCACCCGTCACCAGGAACACCACCCGCTTCGCCACCGCCACCGCGTGGTCGGCGTAGCGCTCGTAGTAGCGGCCCAGCAGGGTCACGTCCACGGCCGTCTCGATGCCGTGCTTCCAGCGCTCGTCGATCAGGTGCTGGAAGAGCGTGCGGTGGAGGAGGTCCATCTCGTCGTCGTCCTGCTCCAGCTGCATCGCCAGGTCGACGTCCTTAGTGACGATCACCTCGGCGGCCTTCGCCATCAGGCGCTGGGCGAGCTGGCCCATCTCCAGGATCGTGGCGTACAGATCGTGCGGGACCGCGCGGTCCGGGAAACGCAGCCGGGCCAGCTTCGCCACGTGCTGGGCCAGGTCGCCGGAGCGCTCGAGGTCGGCGCTCATCCGCAGCGACGTGACGACGATGCGGAGGTCCGTCGCCACCGGCTGCTGCCGGGCGAGGAGAGCTATCGCACGCGCCTCCAGGTCGTGCTGGAGGTCGTCGACCTTCTGGTCGGCCTCGATCACGGCTTCTGCCAGCTTCAGGTCGCCGTCGAGGATCGCCGTCGTGGCGCGCCCGATCGCCGACCCGACGAGCCGGGCCATCTCGACCAGACCCTCACCGATCGAGTCAAGTTCCTCGTGGTACGCGTCCCGCATCAGGTTGTCCCTCTCTTACGTCTGCTTCGGGGGCCGGGGGCCGGGGCCCGTCGTCACCATGACGCACACGGCGGACACGGCGCCCCTACACACCCCACGCTCCCACGTTCCGGCCCCTACGCGACCGTTTCCGTCATCCCAAATGAACCAATACTGGCTCCAAGGTGAACTCTGGGCGACGAGTGTCCGAGGTCGCACTCCGATGGCTGTGGCCACGCCTGATGACGTGCCTAACCTGGATGCATGGACGTGAACGCGGCGGTCGCCGCAGCGGCAGCGATCGCCGGAGTGCTCACCGGTGTCATCGCCATGCTGGCGTTCCGCTGGAGCGAGCGCGACCAGAAGCGCCCTACCCGCACCACCCTGCACACCGACCCCGTGCTCCCGCCGGGCGTGGACACGGTGCTGTCCGTGCTGCGGTCCTCGGCCGTCGTACTCGACGAGTCGGACGCCGTGGTCAAGGCCAGCTCGGCAGCGTACGCCCTCGGACTCGTGCGGGGCGGCAGGCTCGCCGTCGAGCCGATGCTCCAGATGGCGCGCGACACCCGGCGCGACGGCGAGATACGGCAGGTCGAACTGGATCTGCCGCGCCGCGGATCCGGGCGGGGCGAGGCCCTCGCGGTGTCCGCGCGCGTGGCACCCCTGGGCTCCCGGCTGGTGCTGCTGCTCGTCGAGGACCTCACCGAGGCCCGCCGGATAGAGGCGGTGCGCCGCGACTTCGTGGCCAACGTCAGCCATGAGCTGAAGACGCCGGTGGGGGCCCTCTCGCTGCTCTCCGAGGCCGTGATGGACGCCTCCGACGACCCCGAGGCCGTCGAGCGCTTCGCGGGCCGGATGCAGATCGAGGCGACCCGGCTGACGAACCTCGTGCAGGAGCTCATCGACCTCTCCCGGGTGCAGAACGACGACCCGCTGGAGGACGCCGAGCCGGTGCGCGTCGACGAGCTCGTCGCCGAGGCCATCGACCGCTGCCGCCACCAGGCCGGTACCAAGCAGATCACCATGGCCGCCGGCGGCACCGCCGACCTGCATGTGTGGGGCAATCGCGGCCAGCTGGCCGCGGCCCTCGGCAACCTCGTCGAGAACGCCGTCAACTACTCGCCCGCCCGCACCCGCGTCGGCATCGCCGCCCGCCGGGTGTCCGTGCCCGGCGGGGACCTGATCGAGGTCGCCGTGACCGACCAGGGCATCGGCATCTCGGAAAAGGACAAGGAGCGCATCTTCGAGCGCTTCTATCGCGTCGACCCGGCCCGCTCCCGTGCCACGGGTGGTACGGGGCTGGGTCTTGCGATCGTCAAGCACGTGGCCGCCTCGCACGGCGGGGAGGTCACGGTGTGGAGCTCCGAGGGTCAGGGCTCCACGTTCACCCTGCGGCTGCCGGAGGCGGGTGCGGCCCGTGACCGCGCGACCGACCATCCGTCCGACCTCGATGAAGAGGACGGCCGACCCGACGGGACGACCACCGTCTCATCCCCGTACGAACCGCTTCCCGCCCCGGAGGTCCTTCCGTGACCCGAGTGCTCGTCGTCGAGGACGAGGAGTCCTTCTCCGACGCCCTGTCCTACATGCTCCGCAAGGAGGGCTTCGAGGTCGCCATCGCGGCCACCGGGCCCGACGGTCTCGACGAGTTCGAGCGCAACGGCGCCGATCTCGTCCTGCTCGACCTGATGCTGCCCGGTCTGCCCGGCACCGAGGTCTGCCGGCAGCTGCGCGGCCGGTCCAATGTCCCCGTGATCATGGTGACCGCCAAGGACAGCGAGATCGACAAGGTGGTCGGGCTGGAGATAGGGGCCGACGACTACGTCACCAAGCCGTTCTCCTCGCGCGAGCTGGTCGCCCGTATCCGGGCCGTCCTGCGCCGCCGCGGCGAGCCGGAGGAGGTGACCCCGGCCGCGCTGGAGGCCGGGCCGGTGCGTATGGACGTCGACCGCCACGTGGTCACGGTCTCCGGCTCGAAGGTCGACCTGCCGCTGAAGGAGTTCGACCTCCTGGAGATGCTGCTGCGCAACGCGGGCCGCGTGCTGACCCGTATGCAGCTCATCGACCGCGTCTGGGGCGCCGACTACGTGGGCGACACCAAGACCCTCGATGTCCACGTCAAGCGCCTGCGCGCCAAGATCGAGCCGGACCCGGGTGCCCCGCGCTACCTGGTGACGGTCCGCGGCCTCGGCTACAAGTTCGAGCCGTAAGCCGAAACGGCCACCACGCGCGCGTACGAGCCCTGAGGCCACCACGCGCGCGTACAGCACGACGAAGGGCGGCACCCCTGGAAAGGGGTACCGCCCTTCGTGCGTTCGGGCTGCGACCTGGCGCGTGCGTCCGCGGTCGCAACCCGATTCGTTCGTCTTCGGTGCCTGTCTGCGCCTGTCTGCGCCTGTCTGCGCCCGTCAGCGTCCGTCAGTGTCCGGCCGTGCTGGTCGCGGTCGAAGTCGCCGTCGCGGTCGAAGTCGCCGTGCCCGTGGCCGACTTCGACGGCTTCGTGCTCGCGGTGGAGGACGCGGTCGTCGAGGCGGTCGGCGCCGCAGTGGCGGTCGGCGACGGGATGTTGCTCGGCCCCCACTTGCTGAAGTAGCTCTCGGCCGGGACGACGTACGCCCGCAGGCTCACGTCACCGGTGCTGCTGAAGGTGAAGGTGATCTTCTGGGCGTTGCCGTTCTGGACGGCCACGCCGGGGTTGCTCAGCGTGGCGGCGGCGTTGCCCTTGCCGCCGATGACGACGGAACCGCCGGCCGGGATGGTGAGCGGGCCCTTGCCCTTGGCGGGCGAGATCTCGGCGCTGCCGTCGCCCTCCACGCTGATCGAGTCCAGCGTCTGGGCGGTGCGCCCGGTGTTGAAGACGGTCGCCGAGATCACGGCCGGGCCGTGGGACTGCGCGTCGGGCTGGGTGATGACGAGGGCGTTCTGGATCTTGATGTCACCGACGCTGATCGCCGCGTTGTCCGGCTTGATCTCGAGCGTCTGGCTGTTGTTGCCGGCACCGCACGCGGCGAGCGAGGCGATCGAGAACGCGATGGCGGCGGCGGCGAGGGCGCCGCGTCGAAGGCTGCTGCTCACGGCGGCGGCAACTCCTTGAACGTGGGCGGAACAGGGCGACCCCCTGATAAAGCCGCCCTAAGTGTCTGTCAGCGGCCTTAGGTTACCGAGCCGTTCCCCGGCCCCCGCACCCGACCCGCCCCTACGCGTCCGTAGCCCGCTCTCCGGCCCCGCCCGGGGCCTCTCGGCGCCGGCTGAGGGCACGTTCGGTCACACAGTTCCCGTGCGCCTCATCAGCTCCTTTGACCTCTACGTAGTCCGCCATTCACATAAGCGTCTCCAGTCCCGGTCATGGGGATTTCCGGTAAGGAATGCATGGCGGTAGCGGAAAATCGATCACCGCGACAACAGTCGGGGGATCGCCGCGCCTCTTGATCAATTCCGGATTCGTCTCGTACCCGACTCAGGACACCGAACGGAGTAGCGGAAGTCGAGCGCTTGGAGCCGGACAAATGGGGGCAATCAGGGCCTGGTCAGAGGTCTCCGAAGTGCGTAACGTGCGCGTTTCACCCCGCCCGCAGAGCTGCTCCGACCTGCGAATACCCCCTTCCGCTCCCCTGTTGAAGCACGTTCCTGTTGCGGTTGTCAAGCCCCGAGATATGCCCTGACCTGCGAAAACGCCATTCAGAAGACGCGGTTTCCGTGTTACCCTGGATAGCCACGGAAGGGGTACCTGTCACATGACGTTCAAGGTTGGCGACACCGTGGTCTATCCCCATCACGGGGCCGCGCTGATCGAGGCCATCGAAACTCGCCAGATCAAAGGCGTGGACAAGACCTACTTGGTGCTGAAGGTCGCCCAGGGCGACCTGACGGTGCGTGTGCCAGCGGACAATGCGGAGTTCGTCGGCGTGCGTGATGTGGTCGGTCAGGACGGGCTGGACCGGGTCTTCGAGGTGCTGCGCGCGCCGTACGCCGAGGAGCCCACGAACTGGTCGCGTCGCTACAAGGCAAATCTGGAGAAGCTCGCCTCCGGCGACGTCATCAAGGTGGCGGAAGTCGTCCGTGACCTGTGGCGTCGTGAGCGTGAGCGCGGACTGTCCGCGGGTGAGAAGCGGATGCTCGCCAAGGCACGGCAGATCCTGGTGAGTGAGCTCGCTCTCGCGGAGAACACGAACGAGGACAAGGCCGAGGCCCTGCTCGACGAGGTCCTCGCGTCCTGACGCCCATCCCGCTCCGCTCGCTTCCCGACCAGGAACACGGCGGACGGACCGGCGCACAGCACAAACGCACATGCCGCGGTGCCCGATGACGCAGTAGCTGTCGCCGGGCGCTGCGGCATGTTCGTACCCGGACGCCGATACCTGAAGCCGACACCGATACCTGAAGCCCTGGCGAGGCGTGGAACCCACCCCTGATGCCGGATGCCGGCGGGCCGTGTTGAATCCTTCTGGCCCGATACTTGGCGTGCCGGGCCCGGGCAGCTGGCTCGACCAGAAGTCACGGAAGGGTCCGGTCAAGGCGTCGCGCCCGGCACGCTGTGGCCATACCCATCCCGGCCGAGCACACAAACCTGGCAGGAACCGATGTCTGACGATTCGCGCCCTTCGCCCAGCGGCGCCCTCCCCCAAGCTCTCGGCTCTTCTCGAGCAGGGGGGACCCCCATCGCCGCCGTGATTCCGGCCGCAGGCCGAGGCGTACGCCTTGGTCCGGGCGCCCCCAAAGCACTCCGCACGCTGAACGGCACGCCCATGCTCATCCATGCCGTGCGCGCCATGGCCGCGTCCCGTGCCGTGTCGCTCGTGATCGTCGTGGCCCCGCCCGACGGGGCCGCCGAGGTCAAGTCGCTTCTGGACGCGCACGCCCTGCCCGAGAGGACCGACTTCCTGGTCGTCCCGGGCGGGGACACGCGCCAGGAGTCCGTGAAGCTCGGCCTGGACGCGCTGCCGCCGGAGTACGAGATCGTCCTCGTCCACGACGCGGCCCGGCCGCTCGTTCCGGTCGACACGGTGGACGCGGTGATCGAGGCGGTACGGGAGGGCGCGCCGGCCGTCGTACCGGCGCTGCCGCTCGCGGACACGGTGAAAGAGGTCGAGCCGGCGGGTACGCCCGGAGAGCCGGAACCGGTCGTCGCGACTCCTGACCGCGCCCGGCTGCGCGCGGTGCAGACCCCGCAGGGCTTCGACCGCGCGACGCTGATCCGCGCCCACGAGACGGTCACGGACAACGTCACGGACGACGCGAGCATGGTGGAGCAGCTGGGACTGCAGGTCGTGGTGGTTCCCGGTCACGAGGAGGCCTTCAAGGTCACGCGGCCGCTGGACCTGGTCCTTGCGGAGGCGGTTCTGGCGCGCAGGAGGCTGACCGATGGCTTCTGAAGCGTCTGATTTCCGGCTCCCGCCGGGTGGGCCGCTGCTGCCCCAGGTGGGCATCGGCACCGACATCCACGCCTTCGAGGAGGGGCGGGAGCTGTGGTGCGCGGGTCTGAAGTGGGAGGGCGAGGGACCGGGCCTCGCGGGCCACTCGGACGCGGACGTGGTCGCGCACGCCGCGTGCAACGCGCTGTTCTCGGCGGCCGGTCTGGGTGACCTGGGGCAGCACTTCGGCACGGGGCGGCCCGAGTGGTCGGGGGCGTCGGGGGTGACGCTGCTGACGGAGGCGGCGCGGATCGTCCGCGCGGCGGGATTCCGGATCGGCAATATCGCGGTCCAGGTCGTCGGCCCCCGCCCCAAGATCGGCAAACGCCGTGACGAGGCCCAGAAGATCCTCTCGGATGCGGCCGGAGCCCCGGTGTCGGTCTCGGGGGCGACGACGGACGGCCTCGGGTTCCCGGGCCGTGACGAAGGGCTGATGGCGATCGCCACGGCGCTCGTGGTGCGGGTGGGCTGACCGGCAGTCTCCGTGCGGGTGCGGGTGCGGGTGCGGGTGCGGGTGCGGTGTCGGCGGTCGCCTGCCCACGGCAACACGGGCGGCTTGTCGGTGAGGAGTACGCGGCTCGCGGGCGGAGCCCCCTGTGGGGCAGGGCGACCCGGCGTCGTCGCAGGACGCGCCGCAGGTGGTGGCTGGGAGAGCGACCGGCAGTCTCTGCGCGGGACGGTTGTCGGGAGCGTCCGAGTCGTTTCTTCCGGCTCGCTGTGTCACGAATACGTGGCCTTGGCCTCAAGGGGCGCTGGGCACTGGGTGCGGGCCACTACTCTGGACTCGTGACTATTCGCCTGTACGACACCAGCGCCCGGCAGATCCGTGACTTCACCCCGCTCAAGCCGGGTTGTGTCTCGATCTACCTGTGCGGTGCCACCGTGCAGGCCGCGCCGCACATCGGGCACATCCGCTCGGGCCTGAACTTCGACATCATGCGCCGCTGGTTCGAGTACCGCGGCTACGAGGTCACGTTCATCCGGAACGTGACCGACATCGATGACAAGATCATCGCCAAGTCCGTCGACCAGGGCCGCCCCTGGTGGGCCATCGGGTACGAGAACGAGCGCGCCTTCAACGAGGGGTACGACGTGCTCGGCTGCCTGCCGCCGACCAACGAGCCGCGGGCCACGGGTCACGTGACCGAGATGGTCGAGATGATGCGCACGCTCATCGAACGCGGGCACGCCTATGAGGCCGACGGGAACGTGTACTTCGACGTGCGGTCCTTCCCCGGCTATCTCCAGCTCTCCAACCAGGAGCTGGAGAACCTTCAGCAGCCCTCCGGGGCCGGGGAGACGGGCAAACGGGACCCGCGCGACTTCGCCATGTGGAAGGCCGCCAAGCCCGGTGAGCCGACCTGGGAGACGCCGTGGGGCCGCGGCCGGCCCGGCTGGCACCTGGAGTGCTCCGCCATGGCCCACAAGTACCTGGGCAGAGCCTTCGACATCCACGGCGGCGGCCTCGACCTCATCTTCCCGCACCACGAGAACGAGATCGCCCAGGCCAAGGCCTTCGGCGACGACTTCGCCGGCTACTGGGTGCACAACGCCTGGGTCACCATCGCCGGCGAGAAGATGGCCAAGTCCCTCGGCAACTCGGTTCTCGTCTCCGAGATGGTCAAGCAGTGGCGGCCCATCGTGCTCCGCTACTACCTGGGCACTCCGCACTACCGCTCGATGATCGAGTACAGCGAGGAGGCTCTGCGCGAGGCCGAGTCCGCGTTCGCGCGCATCGAGGGCTTCGTGCAGCGTGTCGTCGAGAAGGCCGGCGGCGTCGTCGAGCCCGCCGACGAGGTGCCGCCCGCCTTCGCCGAGGCGATGGACGACGACCTGGGCGTGCCGCAGGCGCTCGCCGTCGTGCACACCACCGTCCGGCAGGGCAACAGCGCGCTGGCCGCCGACGACAAGGAGGCCGCCGTGGCCCGGCTCGCCGAGGTGCGCGCCATGCTCGGCGTCCTCGGCCTCGACCCGCTCGATGAGCAGTGGGCCGGTGAGGGCGACCGCGGTGAGGATCTGCACGGGGTCGTCGACTCGTTGGTGGGCATGGTGCTCCAGCAGCGCGAGGCGGCCCGCGCCCGCAAGGACTGGGCCACCGCGGACGCCATCCGTGACCAGCTCAACCAGTCCGGGCTCGTCATCGAGGACAGCCCGCAGGGGCCGCGCTGGACGCTCGGCGCGCGCTGAGCCCGCCGCGACCGGCGAAGATCGATTGTGCCGCCCGGCCCTCCGGGCGGCACACTGCATAGACGTACGTACGACATTTTCTGGAGACAGGTAGGTCATGGCCGCGAACAACCGCCGCATGTCCGGCAAGAAGGGCGCGCAGGTCGGCAGCGGCGGCCAGCGGCGCCGAGGCCTGGAAGGCAAGGGCCCGACTCCGCCCGCCGAGATGCGCAAGGGGCACGCCAAGCAGCGCGCCGCACAGGCGAAGGCGCGCCGCGCACAGGGACGCCCCCAGCGTCGTCCGGGCGGAAAGGCGTCCTCCGAGCTGGTCGTCGGGCGTAACCCGGTCGTCGAGGCGCTTCGCGAGGGCGTGCCCGCGTCCACGCTCTATGTGCAGCAGTTCATCGACAACGACGAGCGCGTGCGCGAGGCGCTGCAGCTCGCCGCGGAGCGCGGCGGCATCAACCTCATGGAGGCCCCGCGCCCCGAGCTCGACCGGATGACGAACGGCCTCAACCACCAGGGTCTCGTCCTCCAGGTCCCGCCGTACGAGTACGCGCACCCGGAGGACCTCACCGACGCCGCGTACGACGAGGGCGAGGACCCGCTGATCGTCGCCCTCGACGGGGTGACCGACCCGCGGAACCTGGGCGCCGTGGTCCGGTCCGTCTCCGCCTTCGGCGGGCACGGGGTCGTCGTGCCCGAGCGTCGCGCGGCCGGGATGACCGCCGGTGCGTGGAAGACGTCCGCCGGCACGGCCGCCCGTACGCCCGTGGCCCGCGCGACCAACCTGACGCGCGCCCTGGAGGCGTACCAGAAGGCGGGGATCACGGTCGTCGGGCTCGCCGCCGACGGGGACGTCGAACTTGGTGAGCTGGAGGCCCTGGAGGGGCCGGTCGTCATCGTCGTCGGCAGCGAGGGCAAGGGGCTGTCGCGACTGGTCGGCGAGACGTGCGACTTCCGGGTGCGGATTCCGATGCCGGGCGGTGCGGAGTCGCTCAACGCGGGTGTGGCTGCGGGGATTGTTTTGTATGAGGCGGCTCGTAGGCGGGGTTGACGGCAGCCGTCGTAGGCAGGTGGAGCCCGCTGGTCGGAGGCCGCGCGCAGCCGTTCGAAACCGCGAAGCGTGCGAGGGCGGCAGATAAGAGGGGTCGTGCGGCTTCCGGGTGCGGATTCCGATGCCGGGCGGTGCGGAGTCGCTCAACGCGGGTGTGGCTGCGGGGATCGTCTTGTATGAGGCGGCCCGCAGGCGCGCATGACGCCGACGGCCATGGGCACCTGAACGGGCGTTCGTGACCTCACCCGTACGGTGTAATTCGGGTGTCCCGGGCGAGCTTGACGGAGTCCGGACAGATCCGCGCGGTCAAAGCAGTGTCCTAACCACACGTCACTCGGTTAGATGAGTGTGGAGACCAGAACACCCCGCACACCCACGGGGGACCGATCGTCGGGATTCGACGACACTCCCGCGCTGAGCATGGTGAAGGTGCCGAGCGATCCGGCGCAGGTCATCGTCAATCATGCGAGCTTCCGCGTGCAGTTGGGCGCGTCGGCGCGGCGCGCCCAGTTCCCGCGGGTCGCACGGCAGTCGAGCGTCAACCCGGAGATGGCGCGCATGCCCGTCGTCGGTACGGCGGGCAGAGTCGGTGCGTCCGGTGCCACCGGCGTCCGCCGCCGGCCCGTCGTCTGGAGCGGGAAGTCGGCGCCCGACGACACCGGCGCCCACCGGCTGTTGCAGGCCGTGCGGAGCTCCAGCGTGCGACACGGCGAGGAGTACTCCGCCGGCGCGGGCGCGACCCAGGTCATCCCCCGGATCGGCGTCGACGATCTGCCGGGAGCCGGCGGCTACGACGACGGACTGACCGACCGGACCCTTCAGACGCCGGTCATCGGCGCCCCGCGCGGCCACGGCTACGGTGAGACCCGGCTGCTGCCGCACCTGCAGAGCGGCGGCAGCGCGTACGACGACCCCGCTTACGGGGAGTCCGTCTACGGCGAACCGGCCTACGACGGCCCCGACTACGACGAACCCCTTTACGAGGACGCCGAGTTCGCGGATCAGGCCGGTACCGGGGAGCAGCGGCGTCCGGCCAAGCGGCACGCCGGCGACCCAGTGCGGCACGCCTACTACCCCGGCCGCCGGATGAACCTCGGGGTGGTGCTGCTGCCCCTGCGCATCTTCCTCGGCTCCATCTCCGCCTACGCTGGCATGAGCAAGCTCTGCGACCCCCTGTACTTCGACGGTGGCAAGCGCGGCTCCATGGTCACCTGGCTCAACACGCTGCACCCCTGGGAAGCCGCCGAACCGCTGCGGCAGTTCGCGCTCCAGCACCCCGTCGGCACCGGTCTCGTCATCGCCTTCCTCCAGGTGATCGTGGGCGTGCTCACGGTCCTCGGCCTGTGGCAGCGGCTCGCGGCAGCGGTCGGGGCGATGCTCTCGGCCGCGCTGATCGTCACCGTGAGCTGGCGGACGGTGCCCGCGTACGACACGCCCGACATCATCTACCTCGCGGCCTGGTCGCCGCTGATCATCGCCGGGGCGCCGGTGTACTCCGTGGACGGCCGTCTGGCGGGCAGCGCATGGCGTCGGCTCGGGCCGCGGGCGGACATCTGGGAGCTGCGGCAGTACGTGCTGCGGCGGGGCACGTTGGTCACGGCGCTCGTGACCGGGCTGACGCTTCTGGTCGGGTCGCTGCTCGGCGGGGCGGTGCGGGACACGGACCGCGTGGTCGTTCCCGGACCCGGTGAGGCGCCGCGCAACGAACTGCCGGGCTCGCCGCTGCCCGGGACGCCGGGTCAGGGGACGCACCGGGCGAGCCCCTCGGCCCCGCACTCGCCGACGACGACCAAGGGCACGACGTCCTCGCCGTCGAGCGTGGCCACGACGCCGAGCACGGCCGGTGCGACGGGCACGGTCACGGGCGGCCAGCCGAGCCAGACCCAGGGCACGGCGGGCGGCCAGGTCCCGCCGCGGCACTCGGCGCCGGTGCAGCAGGCCCCGAGCACGAGCGCGGGCCCGTCGTCCTCGGGCGGCAGCGGCACGGGCGGCCCGACGGGCGGGGCGAGCAGCGGCGGGGGGAACAGCTCCGGAGGCTCGGATCATCTGGTGGGCGGGCTGCTGGGGTAGCTCGTACCGTCACCCATGGGTGGGGCCCCGCACAGTGAGTGTGCGGGGCCCCACCCACGTGTGAGGAGGGAGCGCGTGCGTCAACGCCCCAGCGCCGCCAGTTCCTTCGCCGCCTCCGTCAGGTCCTTCGCCGTGTCGATGGCCCGCCAGTACGCGCCCTGCGGGATCGGGAAGCCGGCCAGCCGGTGTTCCCGGGCGAGGCGTGGGAAGGTCGTGCGCTCGTGGTCACCGCGCTCGGGGAGCAGCTCGGCGAACTCGGCGGAGAAGACGTAGACACCCGCGTTGATCTCGAACGTCGACGGCGGGGCCTCGATGAAGTCCGTGACATGGCCGAAGCCGTCCGTCTGCACGGCGCCCCACGGGATGCGCGGGCGCGCCAGCGCGAGCGTGGCGACTGCGTCGCGCTCGGCGTGGAAGTCCGCCATGTCGCGCAGCGAGAACCGGGTCCAGATGTCGCCGTTCGTCGCGTACCACGGCTTGTCGGGGTGCGGGAGGTGTTCGGCTGCGTATCGCAGGCCGCCGCCGCGTCCGAGCGGCTCCGTCTCGATGACCGTCGTGACACGGACGGGCAGATCGGCGGAGTCCAGCCAGTGCTGCAGGACGTCGGCGAGATGGCCGCAGGAGACCACCACATCCGTGACGCCCTCCTCGGCGAGCCAGCTGAGCTGGTGGCCGATGATCGGGGTTCCCGTGCCGGGGATCTCCACCATCGGCTTGGGCCGGTCGTCGGTGTACGGACGCAGCCGTGAGCCCTGGCCACCGGCCAGGATGACGGCCTGCACGGGGCGCGAGGCGGCGTTCGAATCGGTCATGACCGAACTGTACGTCGCGCCCCGTCGGCACCTCGGGCCCCGGCCCGGGAAGGCGGGCCCCGGCCCGGGAAGGCGGGCCCCGGCCCGGGAAGGCGGGCCCCGGTCCGGGAAGGCGGGCCCCGGTCCGGGAAGGCGGGCCCCGGTCCGGGAAGGCGGGCCCCGGTCCGGGAAGGCGGGCCCCCGGACCCGGGACGGCGGGCCCACGGACCCGGGAAGGGGGGCGCCGGGACCCGG